>JBDSVV010000062.1:0-4512 GCA_039927035.1 Ornithinibacter sp.
CCGATGGGTGAGGCGAACGCTCGGCACATCTTGATGCCGTTGTACTGAGCCGGGTTGTGGCTGGCGGTGAACATCGCGCCAGGCTGCTCGAGCCTTCCCGAGGCGAAGTAGAGCTGGTCGGTCGAGGCGAGCCCGATCAGCGTGACGTGAGCGCCGGCCAGTGCGGCACCCTCGGCAAAGGCCCGTGCCATGGCCGGCGAGGACGGTCGCATGTCGTAGCCGACCACGACGCGCTCAGCGCCGGTCACCACGACGAAGGCGTTCCCGACCTGGAAGGCAAGCTCGTCGTCGAGCTGGTCGGGCACCGTGCCGCGGACGTCGTAGGCCTTGAAGATCGCGTCCAGGTTGGCGGGGTCTCCCGTTGTCGACATGTGCTGAGCCTATCGACGCGCCCGGGCTCGGTTTCTCAGTCGTCCGAGCGCAAAGCCTGCAGGTGGCCCCGACGGGTGCCCGCAGTGGGCCTGACCGGATGGATCGGCACTTCGGCCGGACGGGGCTGGGCCGCCTCTCGGACGGCATCGGCCAGGGCAAGCAGATCGTCGGAGGTGGGCCCCTGACGGTCGTCGTTGGCCAACCGGAGCACTTCCCACCCGCGGGGTGCGGACAGACGCTCGCTGTGTCGGTCGCACAGGTCGTAGGCGTGTGGCTCCGCATAGGTCGCCAACGGCCCGACCACGGCGGTCTGGTCGGCATAGACGTAGGTGAGCGTGGTGATGGCAGGGCGCCCGCAAGCGATGCGCGAACAGCGACGGAGGAGACCCACGGACGCGACGCTACAACTCCTGGCCCGGTTGTCCCCGTAGGCTCGCGGTCGTGAACCACCCATCACCGGACCCGGTCGAACTCGTTGACCACGGCGAGCCGGCGCCTCTCTCCGGATCCGTTTCACCCCTGACCGCGCCCCGGATGCGCGACCGGCGCGGACGCGGAATGCGCGGGCCGGCGTACGGCAGCGACGCATCGCAGGGTCGGGTGCCGGCCCATCGAACCGCTCGCGAGCAATTCGACCGGGTCGCCGTCGAGGTGATGAGCGACGTGGAGTCTCGATGGAGCGAGGAGCTGGCCCCGGTCGAGCTCGCTGTCGAGGACATCCCGGTGCTCCCGCAGACCTGGGTCGCGCCTTTGGTGCCACTGGCCTCGCTCGTACCGGCCACCCAGTCGACGCCACCGCGTCTGGTGCTCTTCCGCCGCCCGATCGAGCACCGAGCTGAGACCCAGGCGGACCTCGAGGCACTCGTGCTCACCGTCGTCGTCGAGCAGCTCGCGGACTACCTCGGGGTTGCGGCCGAGGATGTGCACCCCGACTACGAGCCCTGAGACGCCCGCCAGCTGCTCACCGACGACGGGCTCAGACTGCTCGCTTCTTCAGCTTGCGGCGCTCGCGCTCTGAGAGCCCGCCCCAGATGCCGAAACGCTCGTCGTTGTTCAGTGCGTACTCCAGACAGTCCTGGCGCACGTCACAGGTGAGGCACACCTTCTTGGCCTCTCTGGTGGAACCACCCTTTTCGGGGAAGAACGCCTCGGGATCGGTTTGAGCGCAAAGCCCACGCTCCTGCCACCCAGCATCTTCCGCTTCACCCTCGAGTAGATACAGTTCGCGCACGGTGTTTGCCCCTATTCGACCCTTCGGTCCTAATGGACCGAGTTGCTAATCACACTGGTGTGATTACATGCCTGTCGTACTCATGAAGTCAAGCGAAAGTCTGGTATTGGACCTAACTGGTCCACACTTGTGTCCATGTGCGATTCACCTGTAAAGCCCCCCGATGACGCCCTGAACCTGCCTTCCCGCATCGCCGTTCTGTCCGGCGGTGTCGGCGGAGCGCGGTTCCTGCAGGGCCTGCTAAGACTGGTCGAAAGGGCCAAATCGGCCAAACAGCCAACCCCGATCGTGACCGTGATCGCGAACACCGCGGACGACCTCTGGGTGCACGGCCTCAAGGTCTGCCCGGACCTGGACACCGTGATGTACACCCTCGGTGACGGCATCGACTCGGACCGAGGGTGGGGTCGGAAGCAGGAGACGTGGCAGGTCAAGGAGGAGCTGGCGGCGTACGGCGTCGAGCCGACCTGGTTCGGCCTGGGTGACCGAGACCTCGCCACGCATCTGGTTCGCACCCAGATGCTCGAGGCTGGGTTCCCGCTCAGCGCCGTGACCGCCGCCCTGTGCCGCCGTTGGCTCTCTGGCGTCAACGGAGGAAGGGTGGAGCTGCTGCCGATGTCCGATGACCGCGTCGAGACCCACGTCGTCATCGAAGACCCCGAGAACGGGGAGCGTCGCGCGGTGCACTTCCAGGAGTACTGGATCCGCCACCGCGCGGGAGTTCCGGCCCACGCGGTGGTGCCGATCGGCCTCGACGAGGCGACCCCGGCTCCCGGGGTCCTGGAGGCGATCGGAGCCGCCGACCTCATCCTGATCCCCCCGTCCAATCCCGTGGTCTCGGTCGGCACGATCGTCGGTGTCCCCGGCATCCGGGAGGCGCTCGCCTCCGCGACGGCCCCCGTCGTGGGGATCTCCGGGATCATCGGGGACGACCACGTCCACGGCATGGCGCGCCAGCTCCTCGGCGTGATCGGCGTCGAGGTGTCGGCAGCTGCGGTGGCCGAGCACTACGGTGCCCGGGGCTCCGGCGGGCTCCTCGACGCCTGGCTCGTGGACGCGGCCGACCGTGGCCTGGTGGAGCGCATCGAGAAGGCCGGCATCCGCTGCCGCGCGGTGCCGCTGTGGATGACTGACCAGGAGGCGACCGCGGACATCGTGCTGGCCGCGCTCGAGCTCGCGCGATGACACCTCCCGACGGTCGGGTCGAGGCCTGGCCGATCGACGGGGTGGGCGAGATCGTGGAGGGGGCCGACCTCGGCGCACTGCTCTGCGGCCTCGATCTCATCTCAGGTGACGTCGTGCTCGTGACCAGCAAGATCATCAGCAAGTCCGAGGGCCGGACTCGTCAGGGAGACCGCGAGCAGACCATTCGCGAGGAGACGGTCAGGGTGGTCGCCCAGCGCGGGGCGACCAGGATCGTGGAGAACCGGCTGGGGCTGGTGATGGCTGCTGCTGGCGTCGACGCCTCGAACGTGGCCCCGGGGCACGTCGTGCTCCTGCCCACCGATCCCGATGGCTCTGCCCGCGCGCTGCGAGAAAGGGTCCAGGAGCAGACGGGATCGAACATCGCCGTCGTGATCACCGACACGGCGGGGCGCGCCTGGCGGACCGGGCAGACCGACCTCGCCATCGGGGTCGCCGGTATCGAGCCGCTCGACGACCATGCGGGCAGGATCGACTCCTACGGCAATCCGCTGGCGGTCACGGCACCAGCCGTCGCGGACGAGCTCGCGTCCCTGGCCGAGCTGGTGACGGGCAAGCTGGCTGGACGCCCGTTCTCGATCGTTCGCGGACTGGGCCACCGGGTGCTGGCGGCGGGCGCCCACGGTCCGGGTGCGCGAGCCCTGATCCGCCGTCGCGAGGACGACATGTTCGCGCTCGGGGCGCGCGAGGCCGTGATCGCTGCCGTGCAGGGCCGCGCCTCGGACTGTTTCGGCACGCCGGCCGAGCCTGGAGTGGTGCTCGAGGTGATGGAGTCCTGCGGGCTCGCCGGACTGGTCGAAGGCAACACCGTGCGTGTGTCCCTCCCCGACTCCGGTGACCTGGACCGTGACGCCGCAGCCGAACGGGTCCGCCTGCTGGCGCACGCTCACGGTTGGACTCCCATCGAGGACTCCCGGGGCGCGCACGTCGGTGGGCATTGCGTCACGATCTCTCCCACACATCCGTAGACTCACGGCGCAAGCCCACAACCGAAGGCAGATGAGTGGCCAAGAAGACAGAGCGAGACAACCGTCGCGCAATTGCCGAGCAGATGCGCAAGGAGCAGGCGCGCAAGGAGCGCCGGCGAAGCGTGCTGATCCTCGGCGGCAGCGTCGTGGTGGTCCTGGGCCTGCTCGCAGCTGCAGTGATCCCCTACGTGAAGAACGTTCGTGAGGAGCGCAAGGCGGCCGGCACTCCGTTGGCAGACTTCGGGGTCTCAGCCTCGGCCGCGAAGTGTTCACCGGTGACGAAGAAGAAAGCGACCGGCAACAACAACCACCTCGACGTCAACCAGAAGATCCCCTACCCCGACGCACCGCCCGCCTCCGGGCCACATTGGGGCAACTTTCTGCAGGGTTCAGAGCTCCGCCCGTTCTACACCACCTCAGACCGCCCCCCCGTGGAGCGCTTGGTGCACAGCCTCGAGCACGGTCACACGATCCTCTGGTACGACGACACGGTGACCCAGGGCTCGAAGTCCTACCAGGACCTCAAGACGATCGCCGACAAGCTCGGGACTGACGCGTACTTCATGGTGGCCCCCTGGACGGCTTCCGATGGTGCGCAGTTCCCCTCGGGCAAGCACCTCGCGCTCACGCACTGGACCGGCCCGAGGAACCAGGAGGGCGTGACCCAGTACTGCGCTGCCGCCAGCGGCTCGGCGGTCGAGAGCTTCACCAAGGACTACCCGGCCAGCAACGCACCTG
>JBDSVV010000063.1:0-4657 GCA_039927035.1 Ornithinibacter sp.
CTCGGTAACCCACGAACATGTGTGAGAGAGGCCCCGGCCCGCAACCCCCTCAGCCAGAGCGGGTCACTCCATACCGTCTAGTCTCGGTTCGAACTCCGTTCCAGCGCGTCGATCGAGCGTGGATGCAGCAGTCCCGCAAGCACGAGAGCAGCCACCACCGCCAGCGCGATGGCGACCGGCAGGGTGTCTCCACTCCGGAAGTTCCAGGCCAGTCCGAGCCAGATCAGCTGGGAGAGCAGCACCGGCCCCCTCGACCAGGCACGGACCGTGTTCATCCCCCAGGCGCAGACCAGCAGCACGACGCCGTACGCCGCGAAGAACAGTGCGGTGCTCAACCCCATCACCAGGCGGTCGCTGTCGAGGTTCGCAGCCTCGGCCAGGCCGAAAGCGCCCGTCAGGAACCCCTCCACGAGGGTCAGACCCGCCGCGGCCGCCAGGGGTGCCGGGGTACCGTAGGGCGAGTACGGCGACCGGGTGGTCGGGTCTGGTTCGGGTCGATCTTGGTCCGCCTCAGGCTGGTCATCGTCCACGACATTCAGCCTATTCCGTATCTCCCTGTGACCAAGGCGACGATCCCGAGGGGTTGTCATTGGGCCACGAAGTTGCAACGATCAAACCGGATGCGCTGCAGCAAGAGCTATTTGTGCGCCATCCACCCCCCGGCAACCCCTTTTTCCTGGCTGCCGGGCCAACATCGTGAATACGTTCACTAGTTCCCGGAGGGTTACCCCAGCCATGGATTGGCGTCACCGTTCCGCGTGCCTCGAAGAGGACCCGGAATTGTTCTTCCCGATCGGCAACACCGGCCCCGCGATCATGCAGATCGAGGAGGCGAAGCAGGTGTGCCGGCGCTGCGACGTGCGCGAACAGTGCCTCGCATGGGCCCTCGAGGCCGGACAGGACCACGGAGTCTGGGGCGGGCTGAGCGAGGACGAGCGTCGGGCACTCAAGCGTCGCAACGCTCGCGCCCGGGTGCGCACGGCCTGAGCCGTCAGTTCCTCACCGAGGCTGACCGACGACATCAGGGACCCGCACCACCACGCGGGTCCCGAGTCCGTCGTCCCGGGGACCCAGGCTGAGGGTCCCACCGAGCTCGCCCACCAGCGTGCTCACGATCGACAGGCCCAGGCTCGCCGCGTCCTCGAGCCTGAATCCCTCCGGTAGTCCCACGCCGTCGTCCTCGATGGTCAGCTCCAGCCCCTTCTCTACCCGGGTGCAGTGGATCTCGATGACGCCCCCGTGGTCCTCGTCATAGGCATGCTCCACGGCGTTCTGGACGATCTCGGTGAAGACCAGCGCCAGTGGCGTCGCTGCATCTGAGCTGATCGCCCCGAACGAGCCGGTCCGCCGCGTGCGTATCGGCGCACCCGCAGAGCCGACGTCGGTGACCAACCTGGTCAACCGGTCCGTCACGTCGTCGAAGTCGACGGTCTCGTCGAACGCCTGACTCAAGGTCTCATGGACGACGGCGATGGCCCCGACCCGGCGTACCGCCTCCTCGAGGGCTACCCGCCCCTCCGGGATGTCGAGGCGACGCGCCTGCAGCCGGAGCAGTGCCGCCACCGTCTGCAGGTTGTTCTTCACCCGGTGATGGATCTCCCGGATGGTGGCGTCCTTGGTCACCAGCTCGCGGTCGCGGCGGCGAAGCTCGGTCACGTCCCGCAGGAGCACGAGCGCGCCGGTGTGCTCGCCGGTCGGCAGCAGAGGTATCGCCCGCAGGAGGACCGTCGCCAGCGGGCTGCCCAGCTCGGTGTCACCCGGCATCCGTCCACCCAGTACGGCACTGATGGTCTCCTCGTCAGGACGCATGCCGGGTGGCACCAGGTCGCGGGTGGTGCCGGCCAGCGACCTGCCGCTCAGATCTCCAGTGAGTCCGAGCTTGCGATAGACCGAGAGCGCGTTGGGGCTGGCGTAGGTCACGTTGCCGCCAGCATCGACCCGAATGAAACCGTCACCGACCCGTGGTGTGTCCGCATGGTCTGAACGTTGTCCCACGAAAGGAAAGCTGCCATGAGCGATCATCTGGGACAGCTCACTGGCGGCCTGCAGGTAGGACAGCTCCAACCGGCTCGGCGTGCGCACTCCTTGCAGGTTGGTGTTGCGAGCCACTACGGCGATCAACCGTTCGCCTCGACACACGGGGATCGCCTCCACCCGCACAGGTACGTCGTCACGCCACTCCGGATCGCCCTCGCGGGCGATCCGTCCCTCGCGCATCGCGGTGTCGAGCAGAGGCCGCTTGCCCGCTTCAAGGAACGTCCCGACGATATCGTCGACGATCGCCGTGGGTCCGGTCGTCGGGCGCATCTGGCCACCGGCCCAGTAGCCGGACCCGTCGCTGGCGGGCAGCCACAGCACCAGGTCGGCGAAGCTGAGGTCGGCAATGATCTGCCAATCGGCGAGCAGCATCGAGAGCCACTCCAGGTCCGCGGACGAGAGATCGGTATGGGCCCGGGCAAGAGCCTGGAGTGACGGCACCCCGCCAGCCTAGGAGACCCCCTCGCACGCCGCGGACTGGGCGGTTCCTCGTGTGTCGAGGAGCGAAGTCCGGCGTTGGGCTCGCAGCAGCAAGGACATCTGCCCACTGGGCACGCCAGGAGGCCGGCCGGGCGCTAACCTCGCGTCATGACTCAGGCACCCGAGCAGCCCACCCATGAGCCCGTCGAGGATTCCACGGCTGCCCCCACTGGCGCCCCCACCGCAGCCGGTCAGGCGCACCACGAACCGGTGGACGGGCACTCCGGCCAGCACGCCGTGGCAGTCGCCCGCGCGCACGGCGTCGAGGTCATGTTCACCCTCTCGGGCGCCCACGTCTTCCCGATGTACGACGGAGCCGTGACGGCCGATCCGCCCATGCGCATCATCGACGTGCGTCACGAGCAGACCGCTGCCTTCGCGGCCGAAGCCATGGGCAAGCTGACCCGCGTCCCGGGGCTGGCCGTCCTCACTGCCGGTCCGGGTGTCACCAACGGGGTGAGCGCGGTCGCGCAGGCACAGTTCAACGGGTCCCCGCTCGTCGTGGTCGGCGGTCGCGCGCCCGCCAACCGCTGGGGCATGGGGTCGCTCCAGGAGCTGGACCAGCCACCGATCCTGGCGCCTGTGTCCAAGTCCGCGCGCACGATTCACAGCGCCGCGGAGGTCGCCGCCGGCATGGACGAGGCGTTCGCCCTCGCGGGCTCCTCACACCGAGGCCCTGTCTTCGTCGACATCCCGATGGACGCGTTCTTCAACTCCTCCGCCAGCGCCCGCCCCCGGGTGGGCGAGCGCCCTCGCGTCGAGCCCGACGGTGACCTGCTCTCCGATATCGCGGAGCTGCTCGGTCAGGCAGAACGCCCCGTCCTGGTGATGGGCACCGATGTCTGGGCTGACGGCGCCGAGGAGGCTGCGCTGAGACTCGTGGAGGAAGCCGGCCTTCCGGCCATCACCAACGGCATGGGTCGCGGCGTCATCCCCGGGGGCCACCCGCTGCTGGTCACGAAGGCCCGCGGCGTCGCGCTCGGAGGAGCAGACCTCGTCGTGGTCGCTGGAACCCCGTTGGACTTCCGGCTCGGCTACGGCCTGTTCGGTGGCAAGGACGGCGCGACCCCTGCTCGCGTCGTTCACCTTGCCGACTCGGCCGGCCAGATCTCGCAGCACGCGGACCTCGCTTCCGAGGCGTCGGGTGACCTCACCCTCGTCCTAGACGGCCTGCGCGACGCCGTGGCGGGCCTGGTCCGACGGCCCGACTGGTCGTCCTGGGTGGGCAGGCTGCAGGACACCGTGAAGTCTGCCGTTGCGCGCGACGCCGAGCTGCTGGGGGCCACTGCGGACCCGATCCACCCGGCCCGCATCTACGGCGAGCTCGTGCCGCGACTCGAGGAGGACGCCATCGTCATCGGCGACGGCGGCGACTTCGTGTCCTTCGCGGGCAAGTTCGTCGAACCCAAGCGTCCAGGTGGCTGGCTCGACCCCGGCCCCTACGGCTGTCTCGGCGCCGGCCTCGGCGCCGCCATCGCGGCCCGACTCTCGCGCCCGTCGGCGCAGGTGGTGCTGCTCTACGGCGACGGGGCTGCCGGAATGTCCCTGATGGACGTCGACACCTTGGTTCGCCACCAGCTCCCGGTCGTGATGATCTGCGGCAACAACTCTGCGTGGGGGTTGGAGAAGCAGCCGATGCAGATGCTCTACGGCTACGACGTGGCCGCCGACCTGGCTCCGCAGACCCGCTACGACGAGGTGGTCAAGGCCCTCGGAGGGGGTGGCGAGCTGGTGACCGATCCCCGCCAGATCGGTCCTGCCATCGACCGAGCCTTCGCTTCCGGAGTTCCCTACCTGGTCAATGTGATCACCGACGTCAACGCTGCATATCCGCGCAACACCTTCGGGATCTGACCAGGGACGGCACAGTGTTGGAGATCCGCCTCGCCCGCTCCGAGGAGCTCGCGGAGGTCGGCCGCCTCACCGTGGCGGCGTACGTCGGCGACGGCTACCTGCACAAGGACGCCGACTACGTCCTCCAGCTCCTTGACACCCCCGGCCGCGCACGCGACTCCGAGATCTGGGTCGCCCTCGACGAGAGCGTGGGCAACCCTGTTCTGGGCGCGGTGACCTTCTGCCCGGCGGGCTCGACGTACCGAGAGATCGGTCATGACGACGAGGGCGAGTTCCGGATGCTGGC
>JBDSVV010000064.1:0-8753 GCA_039927035.1 Ornithinibacter sp.
ACCACGCCGATGACGACGAGCCACAGCGCTGGGGGCATGAGCACCTTGAGCGGGTCGAAGTACATCACCATGCGCAGCACCTGGAGGATGTAGCGGTAGGCGTCGCCGACGAAGTGGAACTTGCTCACCCCAGCGCGTTTGGCATAGCTCGTCTCGACGTACTTGATGTCGTGCTGGTTGCTCAGGAACGCGATGGTGATCGTCGTGACACAGGAGAAGCCCGCGGGCAGCAGCCGCAGGTAGGGCAGCGAGACGTCGCGGCGGAAGGCGCGCAGGCCGGAGTTGAGGTCGGGGATGCGGGTCTTGGTGAGCCACTCGGCGATCTTGCGGATGAGCCACTTCGCCGGGACCCGGGCCCACTTGTGGGTGCCCTCCTCGGTGGTGCGGGCTCCGACGACCTGGTCGTAGGTGGGGTCGTCGCGCAGGATCCGCACGAGTTCGGGGATGCGCTCGTTCTCGTAGGTCATGTCGGCGTCGGTCCACGCGACGATCTCGCCGCGCGCCTGCTGGGTGCCGATGCGCCGGGCCGTGCCGGAGCCGCCGTTGCGGCGGAACGGGAGCACGCGCAGGTGCGGATAGCGCTGCTGGGCGCCGCGCAGCACCTCGAGGGTGTCGTCGGTGCTTGCGTCGTCGATGCAGAGGACCTCGTAGGTCAGCTCGCTCGCGAGCATCGTCGTGGTGATGCGGTCGATCTCGTCGAGCACGTGGGCGCCCTCGTTGAAGCAGGGCAGCACGATCGTGACGTAGGGCACCGGGCCGGGGCCGTCGGGGCCGTCCTCGATGACGTAGGTCGTGTGCCCGGCTCGGGCGCCTGCCAGGGAGTCAGCCCGCCGCGTGACATTGGCGGTCGCCGGGTCGTCGCTGCGACCGGCCATCTGGCCCGGGCGCACCGAGATCCGCTCGGTGGCGGCGGCGTGGATCCCCTCGTGGCTCGGGTCGCTCGGGGTGGCGGAGGGGGCCGCGTGCGCTGGTTCGCCGGGGCCCGAAGGCGCCGCGTGGGGGTTCTCGCTCATCGCCAGCGAGCCTACCCGCGGGCCCACCGCTCCCCCGCCGACCCGCGCACCCGTGAACAACTGACCAATAGGTCGATCGTTCACACCCCCGACCGGGCGCCGAGCGTGAAGAACTGACCTATTGGTCGATAGTTCACGGGTCGGATGCCGGATGCCGGGTTCCGGGCGTCGGCGTCAGTCTGCGCCGTCGATGAGGCGGGCGACGGCCTTCTCGACGGCGGCCTGGCGCTTGTCGGGGTCACGGTGTCGCCGAGCGAGGGTCGGGGCGATGGTCACCCCACCCTCGTACTCGTCGATGACCCGCGGGTCGATGTAGCTCTTGCGCGCGATCGTGGGGGTGTTGCCCAGGTATGCCGCGACCTCCTCCACCGCCGCCTTCACCGCACGTTTGCGTGATGCCGTGGTGTCGCCCGGCTCGTCCGTCTCGGCCAACGCGACAGCGGCCAGCACCGTGGCGTGCCAGGTGCGGAAGTCCTTGGCGGTGAGGTCCTCGGCGATCATCGTGGAGATGTAGGTGTTGACGGCGGAGGCGTCGAGGTCGGCCCAGCGCGCCTCGCCCCTGTACGCCAGCAGTCGCGCCGAGCCTCCCCGACGGGCGCGCATCAGGTTGAGCGACTCGATGACGTGCGGGTCGCTGATCGTGATCGAGTGCTCGATGCCCGACTTGCCGACGAAGGAGAAGACGAGGTCCCCACCCTGGCGGCGCACGTGCCGGCGCTCGAGCGTGGTGAGGCCGAAGGACCCGTTGGCGTCGGCATAGGCGTCGGACCCGATCCGGAAGTAGCCGAGGTCGAGCAGCCGGGTCGCCGTGGCGGCGGCGCGGGCGAGCGGCATCCCCTCAGCGCGCAGGTCCTCGATCATCCGCTCGCGCGCCCGGGCGAGACGGGAACCGGCGACCATGACGCGGTCGAACTTCAGCTGGTCGCGCTTGGCCCGCCAGTCCGGATGGTAGAGGTACTGCCGCCGGCCGGCGTCGTCGGTGCCGAGCGCCTGGATGTGACCGTTGGGCCACGAGCAGATCCACACGTCCTTCCATGCCGGGGGGATCGCGAGCGAACGGATCCGCTCGACCTCCTCCGCGGGAAGGCGCGCACCGTTGCCGTCGAGGTAGCTGAAGCCCTTGCCCGCGCGACGCCGCGTCCACCCCTTCATCTGCGGGGAGACCCGCCGCAACCGCGCCATGGGGTGACAGTAGGGCAGTCGTCGGCCGACTGGCGGCCCTGTGACCTGCGGGTTCGACAGTGTCCGGCGGGGCGGGTGGCCCACACCGGGCCTGGCCACCCGGCACCGTCCGCGAGTAGCGTCGTTGCCGTGACCGACATCGATGCCGCCCTGGACTTCGCGCACGCGCGTCACAGGGGCGTGCTCACCACGATCCGGCGGGACGGCCGCCCACAGCTCTCCAACATCGTCTTCGCCAGGGGTGCCGACGGCTCGCCGCTCATCAGCGTCACCGACGACCGCGCCAAGACGAGGAACCTGCGACGCGACCCCCGCGCCGCGCTCCACGTCACGGACGACTCGTTCTGGAGATATGTCGTCCTCGACGGGACCGCCGAGATCAGCGCCGTGACGCAGGCACCGGACGACGCGGTGTCCGACGCCCTCGCCGACCTCTACCGCCAGCTCAGCGGGGAGCACCCGAACTGGGAGGAGTTCCGCGCCGCGATGGTCGCTGAGCGCAGGTGCGTCCTCACCCTCACCGTCACCACGGCATACGGCCAGATCGGCTGACGCAGGCCCCACGGCATCGGCTCCCGTGCGGTCAGCTGCTCCTGCACGCGTGTGCGAAGGTTGGGCCATGCCCGGCCTGTCGACTGACGCCGTCCTTGACCTCCTGCGCGAGGTTGCCGCAGAGGTCATCACCCCTCGCTTCCGCTCGCTGGCCGACGGCGAGGTGATGGAGAAGAACCCCGGCGACCTCGTGACCGTCGCCGACCGCGAGGCCGAGGTGCTCATCACCGACCACCTCATGGCTGCCTACCCGGATGCCGTGGTGCTGGGCGAGGAGGCCTACGCCGCGGACCACACCCTGATGGATCGCTACCTCGCGGCCGAGCACGCCTTCACGGTCGATCCCGTCGACGGGACGAAGAACTTCGTGCACGGCTCCCCGGACCACGCGGTGATGGCGGCCGAGACCCTCGGCGGGGAGACGGTGCGCGGCTGGATCTGGCAGCCCGAGCACCAGGTCGCGGTCGTTGCCGAGCGCGGCGCCGGCACCTGGCGCAACGGCACGAAGATCACGACCACGCCCGTCGGGGCCGAGCGTGAACCCACCGGGGTGACGTCTGTGTGGGCGCTGAAGGGCCAGTCGCTCGAGGGCATGACGCCGATGGGGCTGTCGTGGGTGTGCTGCGGCGTCGACTACCCGCACATCATCGCCGGAGACGCCGACTACATCGTCTACAGCCGCTCCAACCCCTGGGACCACGCGCCAGGCACGCTCATGGTCATCGAGGCCGGGGGGGCGGTCGGCCACCCCGACGGCACGGCATACGGCCCACGCTCCACCAGGCCCGGGCTGGTCGTGGCGGTCGACCACATGACGTATGCCGCGGTGCAGCGGCGCGTGCGCGACACCTTCGCCGACCGCTGAGCTGAGCCTCCGGACGCACTCACCCATTGGCCTCACGGGCGCGTCCCAGCCAGACCCTCGTCGGCAGCCGATCGGTGCCCCGCGGCGGCGCCTCGAGCGCGTGCTGGTCCTCCCGCACGATGATGTCGGCGATCGGCTGCGCCGGCACGCCGAGCCCGTCGAGCGCCTCGGTGGAGTCGGCCGCCAGCAGCACGAGACGACCCCCGGCGGTGGTCACCGCGGCATCCACCCGCTCGACCAGGGCCGCGAGCGCGACCGGGTCCTTGCGCACTCTCGTGACCACCGCGAGGGTCGGGATCGCGCACATGCCGCGGACCACCTGTGACCATTCGTTGGCAGCGCGGGAGTCCACCATGAGCACCATGTCGCCGGGGTGGAGCTCGACGCAGACCGCCTCGGCCACCCCGAGCGAGCCTCGCTCGATCCGCTCGCTGCGGTGCGGCCAGGTCGCCAGCACGGCCGGCACCGCCAGCGAGAGGACCACGAGCCCCGCGAGGCCCTTCCCCAGCCACGGGCGCTCATGCGGGCGCACCCGGGCCGTGAGCCAGGCCGCGGCGACCACGACCAGCACGACGACGAGCGGCAGCACGACGAGCAACCGTCGGTCGGCCCATGGGTGGTCCGGGGTGATTCCGGGCCTCAGCAGGGTGAGCAGCGTGGAGCCGCTCGCGACGACGAGCGCGGGTAGCCACGCGGGCACCTCCCCCGCGCTCACGCGCCGGGTGGTGTGCCGCAGCGCTACCGCGAGCACGACCAGGGCGACGACCAGGGCGATGGGGCCGACATACCAGGACAGCCAGTGCACGGTGTCTTCCGCGTAGGTGCGCCCGCCGTCGACGGTCAAGCCAGACCGCCGCTGCATCCCGGCGACATAGAGGGCGCCCGGGTCGTTGGGGTCCTGCCGGGTGAC
The DNA here is from genome assembly GCA_039927035.1 of Ornithinibacter sp. Taxonomy (GTDB): domain Bacteria; phylum Actinomycetota; class Actinomycetes; order Actinomycetales; family Dermatophilaceae; genus Fodinibacter. The sequence goes on from JBDSVV010000064.1 coordinate 4,523, forward strand.
TTGCCAGAGTGGGCGACCAGCCAGGTAGACACCGACCAGGACCGTCAGTGCGGCAACGGTATTCGGCAACCGGGCCAGAACCCGGTCGGGCAGGCGACGCCCTCGCCGCCACAGCACCAGGGCGCCCCAGCACAGCGCCGAGACGAGCGCCGCCAGAGCCACCAGCGGGACCAGGCTCCGGGCGATGTCGCCGAGGTAGCGGTAGGAGAGCACCAGAGCCGCCGCCGCGGCCGCCGTGAGTGAGGCGCCCAGAGCGAGGGCCAGCGGACGCACCCAGTGACGCCCCAGCGCGGCCCCGAGGGCGAGCGCCGGGAGCAGCAGCACCGCCTCACGCAGGGCATCGACGCGCACGAAGCCCGTGCCACCGACGAGCACGCCTGCCACCGCGGCGAGGCGCACGAGCACCGCGTCTTGGGCAGCAGCGTCTTGGGCAGCAGCGTCCTGGGCAGCAGCGTCTTGAGCACCTCCGCCTCGGGCGCCAACGCCTCGGTCCCCCACCGCCGGGCTGGGCGCGGCACCCTCATCGCGCTCGCGGCCAACCATCAGGGTAAGGGCCAGGAGGCCGCCAACCAGGGTGAGCACCGCGAGCGGCTCGGAGTAGGTCGCCCGCGCCGTGTGCAGCACCGGGAAGAGCACGCCGGTCAGGCCGGTGGCGACCGCGCCCCACCAGGGCCCGACCACCCGCATCACGAGCACGCCCAGGGCGAGCAGCGAGAGGCCCATCACGAGCGCCGGCAGGAGCATCGCCCCGACCCCGCCACCGAGCCACCACCCGAACGAGTAGACGACGGCCGGCCCGATCACGAACTGCGGCTGCACGGAAGGGGATTCGCTCGAGCCCACCGCGTAGAACGCGGGGCTCCCCCACGTCACCGCGTCATCGTCGAGCACGGACTGGCCCCCGACGTCGGCCGGGTCGATCGACACGACGCGATGACCGGTCTGGGCCAGGCTCACCGCCGCCTGGAAGTTGCTCGCCGCATCACGTCGGACGAACACCTGCTCGGAGTGCGTGGCACCTGCCCACACGGTGAACGCGGCGACGACGACGAGGAGGGCTGCCGCTGGCGCTGCCGAGGTGCGCACCGCCGGGATGCCGCGAACGCACCACATGCTGACCGCGACCAGGGCCACTGCTACCGGCCACGCGGCATCCGGCGTCCACCATCCCAGCCCGGACAGCAGTGCCCCCGCAGCAGAGATGAGCACGACCCACAGGGCCGCGCCGAGGGCGAGCGCCGGGAGGAGGCGGGAGGTCCTCACGACCCCAGGCTGGCGATGTGCTCGATGATGCCGGTGGTCGACACCGACGGGGTGCGCGGCAGGTAGACGATCTCGCAGACGTCGGACACCCAATCGAACTTGCCGGTCCAGTCATCGCCCATGACCAGCACGTCGGCGCCCCGCTCGAGGATGTAGTCACGCTTCTGCTCCAGGGACTCCTCGACGAAGACCTCGTCGACGCAGCGCAGGCTGGCGACGATCTCCATCCGCTCGTCCTGGGTGTAGACCGGGGCGCGGCCCTTCTTCGAGATGTTCAGGGCGTCGGCCGAGACGCCAACCACGAGCCGGTCGCCCAGCTCGGCAGCGCGCTGCAGCACCCGGATGTGCCCGACGTGGAACACGTCGAAGGTGCCGAAGGTGATCACGGTGCGCTGCGTCATGCGCAGGAGCCTAGTGGCCGTGGTCGACGAGCCCGCGTTGCTAGGGTCGCCACGGTGAGCACCCCGGCGCGCTTCTCCTTAGCCCAGTCCCCCTCCACCCTGCTGACCGCACTGGTCGCCTCGGACCCCGGGCGGCCGCGCATCACGGTCTACGACGACACCGACTCCCCCACCCGCGGTGAGCGCATCGAGCTGTCGGCACGGGTGCTCGCCAACTGGGTCGCCAAGGCCGCGAACCTGCTGCAGGAGGAGCTCGACGCCGCACCCGGAACGGTCGTGCGTCTTGACCTCCCGCCGCACTGGCGCACGCTCTACTGGGCGTTCGCGATCTGGTCGGTCGGGGCGTGCGTGGAGGTGGGTACGGATGCCGGTGCCGTGGCGGATGCCGGTGCCGTGCCGGACGTTCTGGTCACCGACGACGCGCAGGCCGCAGCCAAGACCGGGGCCGAGCACGTCGTGCTCGTCACCCTGGCCGGGCTCGCCCGGTCGGCGACCTCGCCCGTCCCGTCGGGGGCTGTGGACGAGGCGCGCGACCTCGCGACGCACGGCGACGTGTTCGACGCGTGGGAGGAGCCCGGCGTCGGCGACGGCGCGCGGCGCAGCGCGACCGGCACCACGGCATACGGCGCCCTACTGCCCACAGGTGACGCGACGGCGGCCCGGGTGCACACCGACACGAGCGACACGGCCGCCTTCCTGGACCTCGCGCTGCGGGTCCTCGCCGGGGACGGCTCGATCGTGCTGACCCGTGGGGCGCCGGGCACCGAGGCACTCGAGTCCCGGTTGGCCAGCGAGGGAGTCACCCTCCGCGCCTGACCCCCGGTCAAGGACCCTCTGTTAGCCGAGCGTGGTACGCGAACCACAGGGTACACCTTGTGGTTCGCGAACGACCCTCTGCCAGCAGAGGTTGGGGGGGCTAGTGGTCATCGCCGCAAGTTCGTCGGGGGTCATGCCGCCCGATCCGGGGTCTGGATGTGATCGCGTTCGTCGAGTCTTCGGAGGAAGGCGTTGAGGTCCTCGCGGGTGTAGGTCCAGTCGAACGCGGTGGCCTTGTCGTTGTACCGGTTTTGGAATCCGAGGACGCGCTCGGCCAGGGCTGCCAAGTTGACGAAGTCGTTGGGGCTGATGGCCTTGCGTTGCAGGATGGAGAAGTAGATCTCGACCTGGTTGAGCCAGGACGCGTGGATCGGGAGGTGGACCAGGGTCGCCGTTGGCCAGGCCGCTGTCATCCGGTCGATCGAGCGTTGACCGTTGTGCGAGGACCCGTTGTCCACGACCCAGAACACCCGCCGTGCCGAGGCGTACGGCTCGGTGGTCATCACCTCCTCCACGAGCCGTTCGAAGGGTTCGATGCCGGTCTTGGGCGCGATCTGTCCGATGACGTGGGCGCGGTGCACGTCGTACGCGGCGAAGTAGGCCAACGTCCCGCCCCGGGTGTACTCGAACTCGACCCGGCGGGTGCGCCCGGGCGCGGGCGGCAGGCCGCGGTGGCGCCGGTGCAGGGCTTGGAGCTGGGACTTCTCGTCGGCGCTGATCACGTACTCGTCCTTGCCCAGCGGCTGGCCCTGCCAGGACCGGTCGTACAGGTCCAGGACACGGGCGGCCTTGGCCTCGAAGTCCGGGTCGCGCGGGAAGATCCAGGACCGGTGCTGCCAAGGCTTGATCGCGTCGGCCGCCAGCCAGCGGCGCACACTCGATGGTGACAGCGCCTGGGCGACACCACGATTGACGGTCTCGGCGGCCAGGTCAGTGCTTGACCACCGCGACAGCGGCAGCCCAGCCTGGGTCGGCAGGGTGCACGCCAACGCCTTGACTTGCGCCACCTGAACCGCGGTGAACCGGCGCGGCCGACCGGACCGGGGCAAGTCCTCCAATCCGGGCACACCGCCCGTGCTGAACCGCCGCCGCCACTTGCGCACCGTGTCCAGGCCGACCCCCAGGTCGGCGGCGATCACCGCGTTGGCCGTCCCCGCCGCGGCGGCCAAGACGATCCGGGCCCGGATCACGTCCCGATGCTGGCTGCGTCCGGCCCGGGCCCGGGCCTTCAGCACGGCTTCATCGACGGCGGTCAACAGGATCACGAACGGGCTCGAGATGGCCATGCACCCGTTGTCCACCCACCCCAGCCCTACCAGCAGCCCGACACGCCGACAGGGCCGGTATCGCCTCTCCCGCCTGAGCCAAGATGGGGCCGTGGCCACCATCCCCGACTCGACCAAGACGTCCCTGCAACAGCGACTGACCCAGCACGCCGCCGCACGCTGGCCCGCCCTGACCGGGGTGCGGTTGCGCTATCGAGCCGGCTTCGCCTACGTCGACGGCGTCCTGGCCGACGGCGAGAGCCTGCGCCTGTGCCGCCTGTGCCGCCTGCGCTTCGCCGGCTCCGCGACTATGTGGGGCTTCGCGATCTACCGGGCCAGCCACGACGACTACGAAGACTCCTACCTACCCACCGGGCTCATGGGCGGCACCGCCGAAGACGCCCTCGACACCGCCTGCGGCCTCTACCTCAGAGACCCCACCGCCTGGACCTGAACCCCCGACGAACTTACGACCGTGACCACTAG
>JBDSVV010000065.1:0-6804 GCA_039927035.1 Ornithinibacter sp.
GTGAAAACCCCCGCCTGAGCGGTGATGTTCACCCACGTTCGGAAGCGATGGAAGGGGAGGGCTTCTCCCTCGCGTGAGATGGCGCGTCACCCCTTGTCCCACGGTCCTAGGCTCGACGCCATGAGCCACGCAGGTGATGTGACCCCCCAGGAGGCGTATGCCGCGGTGACCGCTGACCCGGCCGCCCTCCTGGTCGACGTGCGCACCCGGGCGGAGTGGGCCTACGTGGGGGTGCCAGACCTCGGCGCCGCCGGAAGGGAGGTGCACCTCGTGGAGTGGACGACCTTTCCGGACGGTGCGTCCAACGCGCACTTCGTCGACGAGGTGCGTGCGGCTGGTGCCCAGCCGGGGAGCCCGATCTACCTGCTGTGCCGTTCCGGCGTGCGCTCGCAGGCCGCGGCCGAGGCGCTCACCGCGGCAGGGCTCGGGCCTGCCTACAACGTGCTCGAGGGCTTCGAGGGGCGGCACGACGAGTCCCACCACCGTGCGGTGTCCGGCTGGAAGAACGATGGCCTCCCGTGGGTTCAGGGATGAGCGCGGCCGACAAGGGGTGGCGCCCGCAGACCCTCGCGGTGCGAGGAGGGTTGGCGCGCAGTGGATTCGACGAGACGGCAGAGGCGCTCTACCTGACCTCCGGGTTCGTCTACCAGTCGGCTGAGGAGGCCGAGGCCGCCTTCAAGGGGGAGGTCGAGCACTACATCTACAGCAGGTACGGCAACCCCACCGTCAGCGCGTTCGAGGAGCGCATGCGCCTCCTCGAGGGCGCCGAGGCATGCGTCGCGACGTCATCCGGGATGGCGGCCGTGTTCACCGCGCTGGCGGCCCTGGCCGGGGCGGGGGACCGTGTCGTGGCCTCGCGGGCGCTGTTCGGGTCGTGCCTCGTGATCCTCGACGAGATCCTTCCGCGCTGGGGGGTCGAGACCGTCTTCGTCGACGGCGCGGTCCCCGAGCAGTGGCGCGAAGCCCTGTCGGTGCCCACTTCAGCAGTCTTCTTCGAGACACCGAGCAACCCGATGCAGGAACTCGTCGACATCGCTGGGGTGTCCGAGCTCGCGCACGCGGCGGGGGCCCTGGTGGTCGTCGACAACGTGTTCGGCACCCCGGTCTTCTCCCACCCGCTGGCGCACGGGGCGGACATCGTCGTCTACTCCGCCACGAAGCACATCGACGGACAGGGAAGAGCGCTGGGTGGCGCGATCCTTGGTCCGAGGGAGTTCATCGAGGGCCTGGTGAAGAACCTCATGCGGCACACCGGGCCGGCGATGTCGCCGTTCAATGCCTGGATCATGACCAAGGGGCTGGAGACCCTCGACCTGCGGGTGCGGGCGATGGCCGCATCGGCCCTGCTCGTTGCCCAGAGCCTCGAGGAGTGGCAGGCCCGGGGCGCTGGGGTGCAGCGGGTGATCTTCCCGCACCTCCCGAGCCACCCGCAGCACCAGCTCGCCCTTCGCCAGCTGGAGGGCGGGGGAGGCACCGTCGTCACGTTCGAGGTGGCCGGCGGCAAGGAGGGGGCCTTCGCCTTCCTCAACGCCCTCGAGATCATCGACATCTCCAACAACCTCGGTGACGCCAAGTCATTGACGACGCACCCGGCCACGACAACGCACCGCCGTCTCGACGCCGAGGCGCGGGCGGCCGTCGGCATCTCCGACGGCACGGTGCGGGTCTCGGTGGGTCTGGAGGACGTCCGGGACCTTCTCACCGACCTCGAGTCTGGGGTCGCTGCGGCGGCTCGGGTGGCGGGCTGAGCCCCGGCGGGGCGCCCTGTTAGCGTCCCGTCCCATGACACCTCGTGACACCATCTCCGTCCGGCGACTCATCCCCTCACCCCCGGAGCCCATCTTCGACCTGCTGGCTGACCCGGCCGGGCACTCCGCGATCGACGGAGGTGACACGGTGCGATCCGCGCGCAGCGGCGGGGGCCGGCTCGGCCTCGGCGACCGCTTCGGGATGGACATGAAGCTCGGGGTCGCCTACTCCACGCGCAACACCGTCGTGGAGTTCCAGGACAACCGGCGCATCGCGTGGCAGACAACTGCCAGCGGGGCGCTCGGCTCGGTGATCGGGGGTCGGATCTGGCGCTACGAACTCGAACCCGTGAAGGGTGGAACGCTCGTCACGGAGTCGTGGGACCTCTCTCGGGAGAATCCTCTCAGCAAGCCCGTCGTGAAGCTCGCCATGACCTCCTCGACGACCAAGAACATGGAAGCGACCCTCGAGCGCATCGAGGAGCTCGTGTCCGGTTCTGCCCAGCGACCTCAGGCAGGGTCGGCGGCGAGCTGACGTTCGGCGGCGACGCCTGCCATGGCCCACCGCACCGTGCCCGTCCCGAGGCCGCCCAGTGCTCCGGCCACGGCGGTCACCGGTGAGGTGAGCGGCAGCCGGAGCTCACGACGTGCCCACCGCGGCAGCAGCGACACCCCACCCGATGCGATGAGCCCGTATCCGGGTCGCGCCATCAGCGGAAGCGGAGGCTGGAGCAACAGGAACCGGGCGGCCTCACGAGCCGCAGGTGTCGCCTCCAGCTCGGGTCGGTATGCCGCGAGCGCGTCTGCCAGCTCGGCGACCGTGGTGGGTACGTGGCTCGCACCGAGACGCTCCGCCACGAGCGCGGACTGGGCGACGTAGGTGTCCGACTCCTCGTCGGTGAGCGGCGTCACGGCATACCGTTGGTGTGCCGTGAGGAAGCTGTGGGCCTCGGCCACGTGCACCCAACGCAGCAGGTTCGGGTCCCCGGCCCGGTAGGGGCGGCCGTGCACGTCACGACCGCGCACCCGGTCGTGGATGCCGCGGACCCGCCCGATCGCGTCCTCGGCATCGCGGATCGTGCCGAACGTCGTCGTGGCGAGGAAGTGCGAGGTGCGCTGCAGGCGACCCCACGGGTCGCCCTTGTATCCGCTGTGGCCGGCGACCCCGGCCATCGCCGCCGGGTGCAGGGACTGCAGGAGGAGCGCGGCGACGCCACCGGGGAACATCGAGGCGTCGGCGTGCACCCGCCACACCGGGTCCTCCGGGCCGAACCACCGCTCGCCGGAGCGGCCCCAGATCACCTGGGCGCGTTCCTCGGCGTCGGCGCCGGCCACCCGCGATCGCAGGGCACGGCCGAGCCTGAGCTGGACGAACCGGGCAAGGTCGGGGGAGGCAGGCATGGGGTCCTCTCGTGGCGGGCGACTCCCGGAGTCAACGTCACCCGGGCGAGGAACGAGCGCTTTGTCTAGACGTGACGCTCGTCACGTCAGCGCGTCACGGCGGCGAGCGCGAGGGCGCCGCTCCCGACCGCGAGGAACGAACAGGCGGCCCCGGTGGCCGCGAGCCAGCGCCAGGGGACACCCACCCCGGCGCTACGACACCGCTGCAGCCACAGGAGTGTCGCGAGCGAGCCCCACGGGGTGACGAGTGGGCCCGCGTTGACGCCCACGAGCAGGGCCAACAGTCTGGTGGCGGAGTGCGTGGCGACCGGTTCGAGCACGAGGTAGGCCGGCAGGTTGTTCACGACGTTTGCGACGAGCGCGCCCGCACCTGCCACCCCGAGGAGCGCAGCTGCGCTGGTGCCCGTCGGGACCAGGGAGGCCAACACCTCACCCAGCCCCCGGTCATGGGCCACGTGCACCACGGCCGACACGACCACCAGCCCCGACGCCATCACCCAGGGCACGGGCAGCCCGCGAAGGAGGTGCGGAGCCCGCCGCACGGCCACCGGCACGACGACAGCGATCGCGAGCAGGGCGACGAGCCACGGCGGTGACCCCAGCGCGAAGAGCGGACCGAGGGCGAGGCAGACGGCCCCCGCGACCCGCAGCAGCACGGGGTCATGGTCCTCGGGCGGAGGATCCACGGCATACCGCCCGCGCAGCGAGCGCAGGTGCAGTCCTGCCACCAGGAGGAGGGTCACGACCACGCAGACGAGCGCGGGGGCCCACGACAGCGCCACGAAGTCACCGTGGTCCAGACCCTGACGGGCGAAGGTGTCCAGGGCCAGCAGGTTCGTGAGGTTGGAGACGGGCAGGAGCAGCGACCCGGTGTTGGCGATCCACAGCGTCGTGACGGCGAAGAGACGGGGGTCCAGACCGATCTGGCGTGCGACCGCGATGCCCACCGGTGTCAGCAGCACCGCAGTGGTGTCGATGGAGAGCACCACCGTGCACACGACCGACAGGGTGGCGAAGAGCCCCCACAGCAGCCAGATCCGGCGCCGACCGGTGTGGGCCACCCAGTGCCCGGCGACGTCGAAGACCCCGGCGCGCTCGGCCACCTCTGCGGTCACGGTGATCGCGAGGAGGAAGACCATCACCGGGAGCAGCCGCGCACCGAGGTCCAGTGCGTCGGCGACGCTCACCGGGGCAGCACGTCCAGCACCCAGGGCGCGGTGCGGCTCGCGGGCTCGTGCAGGTCGACGTCGAAGGCGCGCCCGACGACCTCTGCCACGGCCGGCACCGAGCGCGGCGCCTCGCCGACCTCGCAGAGGTGGCGGGTCACCAGGCCCCGGGTGTGCTTGGCCATGTGGCTGGCGCCGGGCACCCGCACCTGCACCCAGCGGGGGGCCAGGTCCGCAGCGGGCCGCCAGGCCGCGGCATACGGCGCTGAACGGCAGTCCACGACCGCCCCACTCCCGGCGGCATCCGGCAGCACCTCCGCCAGCGCCGGTCGCCAGGCCGCGGCCAGCGGCCCGACCTGCGGGAGCGTGGCTCCCATCGACAGCCGGTATGCCGTGATCCGGTCACCGAGGCGGACCGCTCCGTGCAGAGCGGACACAATGACCACCCAGCGGTTGGCGCGCCGGCGCGCGGCGGTGTCGAGGCTCGCCAGGTCGAGGGCGTCGTAGAGCACGCCGGTGTAGACCTGCGCGGCCGGCATCGACGGAGCGCTGTCCAGCCGGAGGTTGCGAGCCACGTCGTCGAGGAGGCCCTCCGACACCCCCAGCAGGCTCGAAGCGTCCGGCGAGGCGCTCACGGATGTCAGGGCGTCCATGACCCGCGCGCGGGTGGGTGCCAGCAAGGGGAAGGACCACGAGGAGGGGTCTGCGGGACGGCCACGCGTGCGGGTCGCCTTCGACTCCGACGGCGGGAGGAGGATCAGCACCGGCCCAGCCTACGGAGGTTCACGGCGCCCGGGCACCGCCGGCCGCCGTCGTGATCGGGGCATGGCTCTCACGCGGGTCCCGGCAGGTGAGGAGGCGAGGTACTGACTCCCAGACCACGGGTGTGGGGCGGCGGGTCGGGAGCGACATCGGCACCGCGCCTGGAGGTTAGGTTTGCCTCATGCCCCATCCCCGCGTGACGCTCTCCCCCACCGAGGCCGAGACACCAGAGGGGGTGGTGGCGACGCTTCGAGGCCGTTTCGAGGCGGTCCGCGAGGAGCTCGGACTCTCCCTCCACTACCCGGCCGAGGCGCTGCGGGAGGCTGAAGCGGTCGCTGTGGCGCCGCTGGACCTCCCCACGAACGACCAGACCGCCCTTGCGTTCTTCACGCTGGACCCCGCGGGTTCGATGGACCTCGACCAGGCGATACACCTCGAGCGGGACGGCGAAGGGCACCGGGTGCGCTACGCGATCGCCGACGTTCCGGCATTCGTGCGGCTCGGCGGAGCCCTGGACCACGAAACCCGCGAGCGGGGGCAGACCGTCTACTGCCCGGACGTTCGGGTGCCGCTGCACCCCGAGGTGATCTCCGAGGGGGCGGCCAGCCTCCTACCCGGGGTGGTCCGACCCGCCTTCGTCTGGGACCTGCGCCTCGACGGCACCGGTGAGCTCGTCTCCTCCACCGTCGAGCGGGCCATGGTGCGCAGCGTCGAGCGACTCGACTACACCGAGGTCCAGGGGTCGGTCGACGACGGCGGTGCTGATGAGCGCTTCGTCATGTTGCGGGAGGTCGGTGAGCGTCGGATCGCGCTGGAGCGGGCCCGCGGTGGTGCCAGCCTGCCGATGCCCGAGCAGGAGGTGCACGAGGAATCCGACGGGCGCTTCGTGCTCGAGTTCCGGCCCCCTGTCGCGGCCGAGGACTGTAACGCGCAGATCTCGCTGCTCACCGGGATGGCGGCTGCGACGATGATGATCCAGGCTCGGGTTGGGGTGCTGCGGACCATGCCGGCACCCACGGCGGGGGCTGTCGCACGCTTCCGTCGGGCCGCTCGGGCGCTGCACGCGAACTGGCCCGACGGTGAGTCCTACGGTGACTTCGTGCGCTCTTTGGACCGCACCAACCCGCGGCACCTGGCGCTCATCCACGAGGCCACCACGCTCTTCCGCGGTGCCGGCTACACGGCATTCGACGGCGAGGTCCCGACCGAGCGCGAGCACGGCGCCGTCGCGGCGCCCTATGCGCACGTCACGGCCCCGCTGCGCCGACTAATCGACCGTTTCGGACTCCTCGTCTGCGAGGCGGTGTGCCGTGGGGCTGAAGTGCCGCACGAGGTGCGCGCCGCGCTCCCCGCTCTCCCGGACCTGATGCGCTCCTCGGACCAGCGGACGCGTTCGGCCGAGCGCGCGTGCGCCGATGCCACCGAGGCGGCGGTGTTGAAGGCGAGGGTGGGGGAGGTGTTCGACGCCGTGGTCGTGGACCGGAGCGAATCGGGCCTGGAGGTGCAGCTCGTGGACCTCCCGGTGCTCGCGAGGGTGGCCGATGCCACGGCGGAGCTCGGTGCGTCGGTGCGGGTGCGGGTGCTGACGGCGGACGTGGCGAAGGGCGCCCTCGAGCTGGCCCTAGACTGAGCGCGGACGAGTCGGGCGGACGGTCGCGTCGGTGGGCAACCACCGCCGAGGAAGGTCCGGGCTCCGAAGGGCAGGATGGTGGCCAACAGCCACCCGG
>JBDSVV010000066.1:0-5497 GCA_039927035.1 Ornithinibacter sp.
TGCCTGTCCACCGTCACGACCCACGACCTACCACCGTCGGCGGGCTACCTCACCCTGGCGCACGTCGCGATCCGTGAGGAGCTGGGGCTGCTCACCCGTCCTGTGGAGGAGGAGCGCGCCCAGGAGGAGCAGTCCATCGCGCGGGTGCGCGACGCGCTCACCACCCGTGGGCTGCTGCAGCCGGGAGCCACCCTCGACGAGGTCGTGGTGGGCCTTCACCGCTGGCTCGCGCAGACCCCCAGCCGGATGCTCGCCGTGTCCCTCGCCGATGTCGTGGGCGACCGTCGGGCGATCAACCAACCCGGCACCAACGACGAGTACCCCAACTGGCGGATCCCGCTGGCCGACCCCACGGGCCGGCCGGTTTCGCTGGAGGACATCCGCATTGCGCCGCTGGCGGGTCGCCTCTTCGACGCCCTGCGCGTGGGCCCCGCCGTGAACAGCTGACCTGTCGCTCGATTGTTATCGCGGGCGGGTGGGCAGGGCGGTGTCAGGGCGTGAGGAGGGCGGCGAAGCGGTCGGCGAACGGCTGCCACCCGGCCCGCAGCACCGGCTCGGCGGCGGCCACGCCCGCGAGGAGGGTGGCCTGGTCTCGGGTCAGCCCTTCTGGGGAGTCCCAGCGCAGCCACGACCGGAACACGTCGTGCGAGGTCTCGGGGTGGAACTGCACACCCCACGCGGCCGGGCCGTAACGGATCGCCTGCGGCCGTCCGTCCGGAAGCGTCGCGAGCACCACTGCTCCGGGCGGGGTGTCGAGCACGACGTCGTCGTTGTAGTGGATACCCCGGATGCCGTCCACGTCGCCGAGGAGCGGATCGGCCTGCCCGGCATCCGTCAGTGTCACCGGGACGAGCCCGACGGTGCGACCGGACGGGTTCCGGTCGACGTGACCGCCCAGCGCCACGGCGAGCATCTGGTGGCCGAGGCAGACGCCGAGCGTCGGGACGTCGCGGGAGACGGCGGATCGCAGCAGCGAGCGGGTGGGCTCGAGCCAGATGTTCTCGGCGTCGTCGCACGCGCCCATCGCGCCGCCGAGCACTACGAGCCCGTCGTGGTCGCCCGTGTCTTCGGGCACCCGCTCGCCACGGTCTCCGCGCACGACGTCGAGGTGCACGCCTGCATCGGTCCACCACTCGCCCAGCCACGCTGGTGGGGCGTCGGGCTCGTGCTGGATGACGAGCAGTCGGGGCGTCATGCGATCTGCGCTCCGACCAGGGCACCGATGGCATAGGTGACCGCCATCGCGAGCACCCCGCCGAGCACCACGCGCACGGTCGCGCGCTTCGCGTCGGACTCACCGAGCCGGGCGCTGACCAGCCCGGTCCCGGCGAGTGCGAGGACGACGGCGAGCGCCGTGGCGGGAACCCGCCACGAGGTCGGGGGCAGCAGGATCGCGAACAGCGGGACGAGCGCCCCGACGGTGAATGCGAGCATCGACGCCCAGGCGGCGTGCCAGGGGTTGGTGAGGGCATCGGGGTCGATCCCCAGCTCGACCTCCGCGTGCGCTGCGAGCGCGTCGTGAGCCGTGAGCTCGACCGCGACCTGCTGCGCCAGCCCGGGGGAGAGGCCCTTCGCCGCATACATCCCGGCGAGCTCCTCGAGCTCGGCCTCGGGCTCCTCCCGCAGCTCGCGCACCTCCTTGGCGATCAGTGCCTGCTCGGAGTCGCGCTGCGTCGACACCGACACGTATTCGCCCACCGCCATGCTCAAGGCGCCGGCGGAGAGCCCAGCCAGTCCGGCCGTGAGCACCGGGCCCCGGCTCATCGTCGCCGCTGCCACGCCGATCACCAGCCCGGCGGTGGACACGATGCCGTCGTTGGCTCCGAGCACCCCGGCGCGCAACCAGTTCAGCCGGCCGGCCGTGGACCCATCGTGGGGCTCCTCGTGCTCCGGCAAGGTGGTCCCCGCGGACGTCTCAGCCATCGAGGTCGACACCCTCGGCGCGTGCGGCCGCGGAGATCCGGTGGGCGAGCTCGATGTCGAGCTGGGTGAGGCCACCCGCGTCGTGCGTACTGAGCACCCACCGCGTGGTGCGCCACCGGATGTCGATGTCGGGATGGTGGTTCATCTGCTCTGCCTCGTCGGCGGCCGAGACCACGATCCGGATCGCCGCCGGGAAGTCGGGGGCCTCGATCTCGGCGACGATCGTGTCGTCCTCACGAGACCACCCAGGGAGGCCTAGGAGCTGGGTGGTGACCTCGTCGGTGCTCAGCAGTCGGCTCATGGGGCCCATCCTCGCCCACGACCTCGACGGCCAGCGCCTCCGGGTGCGGGCTAGCCCATCTCCTCGGTCGTGTGGGGTGCGTCGATGTCGGCGCCGTGCTCGCTGATCAGCCCGGGGAGGTCGGTGGATTCGGCCTCGACCCCGTGCCGGACGATCTCGCCGCTGGCGATCCCTTCCGCCCAGTGGCAGGCGACCCGGTGCCCGGCCGGCACACCGGGGAGGTCGAGCGAGCGCAGCTCGGGGCGCTCCTCGGTGCACCTGGTCTCCTGGCGCCACGGGCAGCGGGTGTGGAACCGGCACCCTTTCGGGGGGTTTGAGGGGGAGGGCAGGTCTCCGGGGAGCAGGATCTGCTCCCGGCTGTCCTCGATCACCGGGTCGGGGACCGGAACGGCCGAGAGCAGCGCCCGCGTGTAAGGGTGCAACGGCGTGGCGTAGAGGTCGTCTGCGGTGGCCTCCTCGACCAGGCCACCGAGGTACATCACACCGATCCGGTCACTGATGTGTCGCACCACGGCGAGGTCGTGGGCGATGACGAGGTAGGTGAGGTCGAACTCCTCCTGGAGCTGCTCGAGGAGGTTGATCACCTGCGCCTGAACCGAGACGTCGAGGGCAGAGACGGGCTCGTCGGCCACGATGAGCTTGGGCTCGACCGAGAGAGCCCGGGCGATGCCGATGCGCTGTCGCTGGCCGCCGGAGAACTCGTGCGGATACTTCGACAGGGCTGCCGGCGGGAGCCCGACGGCGGACAGCAGCTCGCGCAGGCGCGCTGCGGTGGCCTTGCTGTCCGAGGCGAGTCCGTGCGCCTTCATCCCTTCGACGAGCAGCGACTCCACCGACTGACGGGGGTCCAGGCTGCCCATCGGGTCCTGGAAGACCATCTGGATGTCCTTGCGCTTGCGACGGAGCTCCTCGCCCTTGAGTGACGCGATGTCGACGCCGTCGAACTCGACGCTGCCCTCCGTCGGGGGCTCGAGGTTGAGGATCGCCTTGCCGAGCGTCGACTTCCCGCACCCGGACTCCCCGACGAGTCCATAGGTCTCTCCCCGGCGGATGCTCAGGTCGACCCCGTCGACGGCGTAGACGTAGCCGATGACCTTGTCGAAGATCACACCCCGGGTGATGGGGAAGTGGACCTTGACGCCCTTGACGTCGACCAGGACACCCGGTTCGGCGTCGGTCTGGTCGGTGGTGTCGGCGGCTGGGTCGGTCATCTGGTCACCTCACGGGGTTGTGGCAGCGCAGGGCCCGGCTGGCGGACTGCTCGAGCACCGGGGTCTCGCGCGTGCAGACGTCGATCGGCTGGGAGCACCTCGGTGCGAACGCACAGGCGTGGTCCCACGGCAGGTTGTCGGCCACCGACCCGGGGATCGGCTGGAGCTTCTCACCGCGGGGGGCGGTGAGGCGCGGGATCGACGCGAGCAGCCCGTGCGTGTAGGGGTGGCGGGGCTGCGCGAACAGCTCGTGGCGCTCACCTCGCTCGACCATGCGACCGGCATACAGCACGTTGACCTCGTCGCAGAGCCCCGCGACGACCCCGAGGTCGTGGGTGATCATGATCAGCGCGGTGCCGGTGTCCTGCACGAGCTCCTTGAGCAGGGCCAGGATCTGGGCCTGGATCGTGACGTCGAGGGCGGTCGTCGGTTCGTCGGCGATGAGCAGCCGGGGGGCGCAGGCCAGGGCCATCGCGATGAGCGCCCGCTGGCGCATGCCGCCGCTCATCTGGTGCGGGTAGTCCTTCAGGCGCCGTTCGGGGTCAGGGATGCCGACCCGTTCGAGGAGGTCGCGCGCGACGGGCTGGGCTGCCTTGCGGCTCATCCCGCGGTGCCGCTCGAGCACCTCGGTGACCTGGAGGCCGACCGAGACCACCGGGTTCAGGGAGGACAGCGGGTCCTGGAAGATCATTGCGATGTCGCGGCCACGCCGGTTGCGCAGATCGTTCTGGTCCAGGGTGAGCAGGTCGGTGCCCTCGAACAGCACCTCTCCCTCGACGGTGTTCCCGCGCTGCGGGAGCAGCCCCATGACGGCCAGCGACGTGACCGACTTGCCACACCCCGACTCACCCACCAGCCCGATCGTCTGGCCCGGGCGCACGTCGAAGCTGACGCCGTCCACCGCACGGAAGGGCTCCTCTCCCTGACGCTGGAACGTGACCCGCAGGTCACGCACCGACAGCAGGGGTGCGTCCTCGCGCGAGGTGGGGGGGGTCGGGGTCGCCGTCGCAGTCATCGGCCGGTCACTTCCTGCTCTTGGGGTCGAGGGCCTGGCGCAGGGACTCGCCCATCAGGGTGAAGCCCAGGGCGACGAAGATGATGCACAGGGCGGGGTAGAACGCCAGTTGCGGGTTGTCGTAGATGTAGCGCTGGGAGGTGCCGAGCATCGCACCCCACTCGGGCTTGCTGTCGTCGGGGTTGCCGAGGCCGAGGAAGGAGAGTGCGGCGGCGTCGATGATCGACGTCGCCAGCACGAGGGTGGCCTGCACGATCACCGGGCCGATGGAGTTGGGCAGCATGTGCCGGAACACGATGGCCTTGCGGCGCACGCCGAGGGCCCGCGCCGCCAGGACGTGGTCGCTGGCGCGCTGGGCGAGCATCGAGCCCCGCAGCAGCCGGGCGAAGATCGGCACCTGCACGACGGCGATCGCGATGATCACCGTCCACTGGCTGGGCCTGCTGGCCAGCGCCGCGATCGACACCGCGAGGAGCAGGGATGGGATGGAGAGCAGAACGTCGACGGTGCGCATGACGAGCGAGTCGATCCACCCGCCCATGGCCCCGGCCAGGGTGCCCAGGGTGAGGCCGCCGACCAGACCGAACAGCGTGGCGAAGACCCCGACGATGAGCGTCTGACGGCTGCCGACGAGGAGCCTGGAGAGAAGGTCGCGACCCACGTTGTCGGCACCGAGCGGAAATCCGGTCTGGGGTCCCGGGATCGGGTTGGTCTGCTGGCGCACCTGGTCGATGAGGAGCCGGGCCGCGGGGTCGTGCGGGGCGATCCACGGCGAGAAGATCGCGAGGAGGACGAAGAGCGCGGTGATCGTGCCACCGATGAGGAACACCGGATCCCGCCGCAGCCGACGCCAGGCGCTGGCGATGAGGGAGACGCCTGGCTTCTCGTCCACGCCCCCGGCATCGAGCACGGCGACCGAGCCGGATGCCGTGCCGCTACCGGTGCCGGTCCCGCTCGCGGAAGCCGCGAGGTCGTCGATGCGCTGCTTGCGACGCTTCATCGGGTTGAGCTCCTCCGGGGGAGTCATCGCATCCTCACTCTCGGGTC
>JBDSVV010000067.1:0-4169 GCA_039927035.1 Ornithinibacter sp.
GTTCAACCTGACCCGCACCGCCGCCACCATCACCGGCCCCGAGCTCGCCAAGGCCACCACCGCCACCATCCGCCGCAAGCTGATCACCGTCCCCGCCCGGGTCGCGACCTCCGCCCGCCGGATCGTCGTGCACCTACCGGCCGCCTGGCCCTGGGAAACCCCATGGATGGCATTGTTCGACCGGGTCGCCGACCCACCACGAACGCCCCCGACCTGACCACCGAGCAGCCACCGCTGCGAGACCCGAGGAACCCACCGTGGAACACCCCGACACACAGGTCGGGCGATCACCCACACCCGAACCCGACCTCAACCACCAGAACCGATCACGACCGACATCTCACCGCTCATCGGTGGATCGAGGCTTAGGCGGAGGCGCCGTAGTAGCGGATGAACATCTCATCTCGCTGGTCCTGCCAACTGAGAGTGAACCGCCAGCACCCTGCGCTGGGCATGTCCACGATGGAGGGCCCCGGACCGTCTGGAAGATCCTTGGTGACGGTCTGCCCGGTCGCTTGCTCGGTCGCGACGATATGCAGCGGCCTCCCGCCAGCCTTGGCGATCCAGAGGATCTTGTTGGCATGGTCGGGTGGTTGGTGGGCGGGGTCTCGTAAGGGCCAGCCGAACGGCACCGCGACAATCGACTGGTTGGTTCCGACCAGGTGCGGAACTGTCTGGGTGGGGGGATCCCAGCCCGCACGTGCCCAGGTCGGTAGAGCAACGTCGACGGGGTCCGAGCAGGTCCACGATGCTCGATCCTCACTCGGGGGCGGGACAGGCACCGGTGAGGCAGTCGATGAACATCCACTGCCGAGGGCAGCGATGAGTGCGATACCCAGCACCGATACGACCAAGCGTCGCAAGGCAACCTCCCGTCTCACGCAACTGGGCTCTTCGAACTCGACCGGACAACTTGGTGATCACCGCTCAGGCTCGTCGGTGGCGAGGTGATTGCCCCACCGTATGCCGCGGTCTTGGCTCGTGCGGCCATCAAGACCGACGTGTGTGGGGTGAGCCCGACGAACGCGTGAACTGATCAGCAAAGCCACGAGGCAGGGTCGAGTCCCACGACCAAGTGCCTCACAGAAGGGCCCCCTTGATCATCCACCCCTTTGGCACGAACGGCGGCATGAGAGTGAGCATCTCCGGGCTGCCTGAAACACCTCTGGTCATGCTCTTGCAGTATGGGCGTCGTGAAGATGCACGGTGGGCAGGTGGAGGTGACGCTCGAGCAGGTCGCCTTCGCACTCCGCGCTCAGGTCCCGAAGCTGTCTAGTTTGCCGCTCCGGCGAGTGAAGTCGGCAGGCACAGTCGTCGCTCCCTTCCAGGTGGGCGATGGCTTCCTCGCGCGGATCCCGCTCGTGCCCGCGGAGGACACTGTTGCCCGGGGCCGGTTGCAGGCCGAGGCTGAGCACGCACTGTTCTTGGCGGACAAGTTGCCGGTTCAGGTCCCTCGCCCACTGCACCTCGGAGAGCCGTTCGCGGGCTACCCGGGGGTGTGGTCAGTGTGGACATGGGTCGACGGCACGTCCTTGGATCAAACGCGCGGCGTCGACCAGGACCGGCTGGCGCGGGACCTCGCCGCGCTGCTGTCCGTCTTTCATGAGCTGCCAACCGCAGGTCACGGTTGGAACGGGGTCGGGCGGGGCGGACGTCCGTTAGCCGATTCCGACTGGGTCAGAACCTCGATTCAGCGGGGCGCCCACTTGGTCGACTCGTCCGCCGCCACCGCCGTGTGGCAGGAGGCGCTTGCCGCGCCCCCTCATGCTGGGCCGGCCATCTACATCCACGGTGACCCTGTCCCCGGCAACCTCATCATCAGGCGTGGCCGCCTTGCAGGTCTGGTGGACATCGCCGAGCCGAGCATCGGTGACCCGGCCTCCGATCTGGCTCCTGCGTGGACCATCTTCGACGAGCCTGCCCGCCGGGCCTACCGAGACGCGATGGGCTTGGATGATGGCGCCTGGGAGCGCGGACGTGGCTGGGCGTTCGAGATGGCTATCGGCGGCCTGCACTACTACGAACACACGAACCCGGGCTTTATGCAGCAAGCCGCTCAGACGCTCAAGCGGCTGCTGGGACGGTAGACGAGGCGCCGAAGTGCCGCCGCACGAACTGCGGCAAGAGAGGATGTCGGCATGACCCGACTCGTCATGTGGTGGATCGGCTTGGCCGCCTCAGTCGTCTTGGTCGTGGCTGCCTTCGTGAGCCAGTCCGGCTCCTGCGTTGACTCTGCCGATCCCGCCGCTTCATCCTGCACAAGTAGCGGCTCTGGCGGGCTGCTCCTGGCTGGGCTGGCCGCCTTGACGCTGTCCTTGTGGATGCTGAGACGTGGCTACCGGACCCAGCGTCCCAGCAGGCCCCGGCGATAACGCAGGTCCGAGCGCTATCCGCGGCATGTCAGTGAGTCGCCGATCTCGCCAGTGAGATGCTCCGGGCGTCTCCCGGACGCGCCTGCCAAGGGGAGTGGCAACGACTCCGCACTATTCGGTGCAGCGTGAACCGTCGAGGCGTTGCCGAACAGTGTGTTCGGGCTGCCCGGCTTGACGCATCGTCAGATGCAGGCAAGTGTCCAGGTCCTTCGCCAAGATGCCCCCCAAGAACATCGCGGCCCGATCCGGGCAGCTTTGCAGGGTGACCGACTGCGCAGCCCACGTAGCCAAGTCCGGCCGCCGCTGGCCTTGCGTCGTCCACACACTCGCCGGGACCCAGGAGAGCGCCTGTGCGGGACCCGACAACGACAGGGTGAAGTCGACAGCGCCCTTGCGCACGGACAGCGGGACCTTCCTGAAGTACCAGTGCTCGCCCAGGGGCAGCTGGAAGCCCAGGACGTCCCGGGCCGAGGGAGGCTCGGCATCCGTTGTCGACAATCTCCGGAACGGGACCTCATCAATCAGTTCGCCTCGTTGAACGTCTATGGAATCTGAACAACCCAACGCCACCTGCCGACTGCCGAAGGCAGCCGCCGTCGAAGAGGTCGCTACTGGTGAGCCCTCGACCGTTTGATCGGGGCCCGTGTCGGTGCAGCCGGCCGCCAACACCGTGACGGCCATCACCGTGCCGATACTCAGCCGGCGACGCATGACATCTCGACCCCCTCCGCGGCTGATCGCGCACCTCGCGACTGTCATCATCCTCCGCCAATTCCCCGCATGAACTCAGTTCCAGGCCGACAAACTCGCCAAGGCAATCGAGCACCATGGCGCATCCGCTATTCGGCATGTGGGTGAAACGAGCCGAGGCGAGCGATCCCCGGTGGTACCGCACGACGGGTTCAGTTCCGAGCCCCCGTCTCAGACTCCGTTGCGGAACGCGGAGAGAATCCCCCCGTCGAACCTGGTCTTGTCCCAACGTCGACGCCCGCTGACATGTTTGGCATCGAGCCAGCCGTAGCCGATGGGTCCGTCGATGGGGGTCGGCGGTGGTGGTGATGCTGATCCTTCCCGCCGATCGTGACTTTCTGTAAGCCGGCGACATCGCCTGATCGGACACCGATCGCGTTTCAGAGTTGTCTTCCGAGACCCATGACTGGACCACTCGACCGTCGACCCGATCGCCCTTCCCAGACCCGATCCGACCTCGATCAGCCGCCGACCCGACTGCAGGTCCGTGACTGAGCCGATCGCTCCACACCGTGACCCGTGACGCCGCCGCCGAGACCGGAACGTCCCCCCCTCAAACGACGAGATGCCGTGGCCCACACACCTCTTGCATCCACGGTCGTGCAACTTTCCACGACCGCCCGGAACGAGGCCGCGGCCGCGTCGTCACACGGCACGGATAGCGGCCGGGCGCGTGAGCGGATGGCAGGACGGGACGCACGACTACGCGCCGGACCGGGACGGCGACGAAGAGGCTTAGGGCGCGCGCCCTGGCTGCTCAGGGGTGGCGCACCTCGCACCGCACCGGGGTATGGGTGGAGGTCGGCAGCCTGCGCCTTCGTCGGTGGGCCATGCGTCGCCCCTGCGATCGTCCGTCTTCGGTCCACGACCACGAGCGGACCTGCCCCGGGGGCGACTGACCGGCCCGATTGAGGCACGTACCTGCCTCGCGTATTTCGTCACAACGATTGACCCCGAGGCCGGAGTGCATGAGGTGTGTCGGCCATGGCATCAACATTTCTCGGGGGAGGTACGTTGCCCGGTTTCGTGCAGCTCGACGCGTCGCGG
>JBDSVV010000068.1:0-2800 GCA_039927035.1 Ornithinibacter sp.
CAATGCCGTTCAGTTAGCACCGTAGGATGAGGTGACTGGGTGGGTGTTGGGGTTGGGGCCAGGTCGCGTGGTGGGCGCGTTTGACGTGCCATTTGACGTACTTGCGTTTGATGACGCGCGGTGCGGAGCGTTGGCGCCGTTCGGGGTTGAGGCGGCCCAGTAGCCGGCGCAGGAAGTCCATCCAACCGGGGCTGTCGCGGTCGTGTTCGTCAGGGGGGAAAAGCGCCCGGGTGGGCGAGGGTCTGGCGGGTGATCCGGAGTGCGGCGACGAAGCTGACGCGGTCCGGGTCGTGCCCGCTGTGGGTGGCCGCCTGGGCCATCAGGGAACGGATCGCGTAGTGACAGCACAGGTGCCCCCAGATCTCTTGGAGCACAAGGTCGGGTGACTTCGAGCGCAGCACCGTGCGTGGTCCGCGCTGGTGGGTCTTGAGCTCGTCGAAGGTCAGCTCGACTTCCCACCGTTGGGCGTAGGCCGCGGCGAGATCTGTTGCGGTGACCTCGGTCGGGTCGAGCAAGGTGGTGAAGAGTCGGTAGCCGGTCGGGTTCTCACGTCCGTCGTCGATCGTGTAGTCGATGACCCTGACCAGGATCGGTTCCTGGGCTCGCGCCGCGGCGGAATGCTTCTGCTGGAGATGGGCCAGCCAGGACCCGTCGGGCAGATCCTGCACGTGTGTCGGCTTGGGTCCGAACGTGTCGGTGCGGATCCGCCACAGCAGGTCAGCCCCGGTCGCGATGGCCTTGCGCCACAGGGCGTAGGAGAAGAACCCGCGGTCGGCGGTGAGCAGCATCCCCGGCACCAGAGCGGCCAGCAGCGGCTCGGTCAACGTGGCCTCGGACTGCGAGTACTTCCCGATCTGTGCGGCGAAGACCGCGTGGGTGCCGCACTCAGCCAACGCCACCACCCGCGCTTGGGGGAACGCCGCCCGCTCGCCCTTGTTGACCCCGGGACGCCCAAAGTGGGTGTCGTTGGCGGTCGTGTCGGCGACATCGAGACACATCCCGTCGATGGCGACCAACCGACGTCCAGCCAGCCACACCCCAGGCGTCGCCTCGAGCCCGATCGGCGTGGCGACCCGCGCGAACAACGCCGCCAACGGCTGGGACCCCAGCCGCACCCGGGCCTGGAAGATCGCCGACTTGCTCGGCGGCGTGTAGCTCTCCTGCCACCCCGAGACCCACGAGAGCCCATCAGTTAACTGGCTCAACACATCCTCATACGATCCCTCGGAGTACAACGCCATCCCGATCGAGAAGTACGCCATCACCCGTGCCGGAAGCGCTCGATGACGCTGCTCGGTGCGACCCGCCTCGGCGATCACCTCATCGACCAGCTCCGGCGGGAACACCCGCGTCAGGACACCGACCGACACCAAATCCGAGAGACGACGATCCGACTCCGGCTTCTTCCAACCCGCTCTCGGCATACCACCAAACTACACCCATGTAACACTAACTTAACGGTATTGGCCCTAGTCCCGGGCCATCGCCGCTCGGTGGCTGCCGGGGCGCAGGTCGTGCAGAGCATCGGCAGTGAGGACCAGGTCGACCGGCACGTCGTGGGGCGCGTGGGGCAGCGGCTCCTCGCCCAGTTCCCCCGGGTGCAGCAGCACCACGACGGGCACACCCGGAGCGCGCCGGGGGAGCGCCTTGTCGTAGCACCCGCCGCCCTGGCCCATCCGGGTGCGGCGCGTGTCGACCGCCAACCCGGGGGCGAGCACGAGGGCAACCCCTCCGATGGCGTCCTTGCCCAGGCGTGAGGCGGAGGCGTCAGCGGCGTCGTGCCAGTCGAGGTCGAGGTCGGCCTCGGTGACGGGGAGCAGCACCCGGATGCCGTGGGCCGCCAGCCGTGCGTTCAGCTCAGCGGTGGGCGGTTCACCGGGGACGGCGGCATACGACGTCACGCTCTGACCGGGCTGGAGACCGAGGGTGCCCACGAACTGCTCGACCCGATCTGCCAGGGCTCGGGAGTCCGCGCCGGTGTCGCGTCGTGCAGCGATGTCGCGGCGCCGCGCCCGCAGCGCCGAACGCGCCTGCTTCTTGCTCGGATCGGTGGCCACGCCGACATCGTAGGGTGGCCTCCATGATCGACGACGGGCTGAGGGCCGCGACCGAGAAGATGCGCGCGGCGGGGGTGTCGGACCTCGCCACAGCGGTGTTCTCCGACTTCCACGCCCAGCTCCGGTCCGAGGTCACCGGGACGATTCCCGAGGCCGACATCGACCCTCTCGTCGACGTGCCCGACCTCGGCGCGATGACCACGACGGCGCAGGAGGTTCGCTCCGCGCTCGCTCGCACCGTCGTCATCAAGCTCAACGGTGGGCTCGGTACGAGCATGGGCATCCGTGGGCCGAAGACCGCGCTCGAGGTCCGCGACGGGCTGACGTTCCTCGACGTCATCGCACAGCAGGTCCTCGGGCTGCGCCGCCGCCATGACGTGGCGACCCCCCTGCTCCTGATGGACTCCTTCCGCACGCGCGAGGAGTCCCTGGAGATCCTCGACCGACACCCGGGGCTCGCGGTCAACGGGCTGCCGCTGGACTTCCTCCAGAGCATGGAGCCCAAGCTGCGGGCCGACGACCTCTCGCCCGTCTCCTGGGCACCGGAACCGCAGCTGGAGTGGTGCCCCCCGGGGCACGGCGACGTCTACGTCGCGCTGCGCACCACCGGGCTGCTCGATGCGCTGCGCGAGCGCGGCATCCGGTATGCGTTCCTGTCCAACGCGGACAACCTCGGTGCCACGTGCGAGGGCACCGTGCCCGCGTGGATGGCGCGCGAGGGCATCCCCTACGTCGCCGAGGTC
>JBDSVV010000069.1:0-4046 GCA_039927035.1 Ornithinibacter sp.
CCAGGTCCGGGTTGGCGTCCTCGATGCTGTAACCGGGGAAGAACAGCCCATCTGCCGGACCAACCGGTGCCGTGAACCACTGGTCGCCCGTGCCCGCGACTCGGAGCCCGAACTCGACGCCGTTGCGAGCCATCGCTGTGACGAGGGTCGAGCCCTCCACGCCGATAGTAAGTATGTGAGGTGCCAGGTGTTCCCGAGCTTCCTGACTCTCACGCCGATCGACCCTCGGGGTTACCGTGGTGTCGGAGGTGTTCTCGCAGCATCCTGACCCACTTCCGATCGACCCGCTTCGTGGTGTCATTCCTTCGGACTCGTCGGTTGCTCGGGAACACCTCCGGCGAGGCCCACGGTCTCGCCGGTGCCATGTGACCCGAGAAGGGCCTGACGGTCTGCGTCTCTTTACTGTCTTGTCCAAGTGTCTGGTTCGGCCGAGGGCGACCAACTGTGCCCAAGACCGAAGGGGCACCACATGAACAACCTGACCAGGACGACCACACCGATCGTCATCGGCGGGGTCGACACCCACAAGGAGCTGCACGTCGTCGCGCTCGTGGATGCTCACGACGTCGTGATCGGCACCGAGTCGTTCTCCACCGCCCACGCCGCCTACGCCCGAGCCCACGAGCCCACGAGCCCACGAGCCCACGAGCCCACGAGCCCACGAGCCCACGAGCCCACGACGGGATGGTGGAATCGCTGCGGGCGTTGAAGATTGCCCGCACCAGCGCGATCCAAGCGCGCCGGGTCTCACTCCAGCTCATCCACGCCACCATCATCTCCGCACCCGAAGAGCTGCGCGACCGGCTGCGGAACATGACCCGCATGCAGCTGATCCGCACACTCCCCGGTTGGCGCCCTGACCTGAGCGGCTACCGGGATCCGGTCACCGCCACGAAGATCTCACTGAAGTCCTTGGCCCGGCGCTACCTGGAGGTGCACGAGGAGATCGCCGACCTGCAGGTCCCCATGCACGCCCTCGTCGACGAACTCGCTCCCGATCTGCTCGCCCGGGTCGGGATCGGCTACGAGTCCGCCGCCCAGCTGCTCATCACCGCCGGCGACAACCCCGAACGCCTCACCTCTGAAGCCTCCCTCGCGATGCTCTGCGGCGCAGCCCCGTTACTGGCTTCCTCGGGTATGACGACCCGACACCGGCTCAACCGCGGAGGGGACCGGGCCGCGAACTCCGCCCTGCACCTCGCGATCGAGGGGCGCAACTCCTTTGTCCTCGAGGCGTGGCGCGGAGGGAACCTGAGCCGGTTCCCGATCCCGCTCTGGCACGCTCCGCGAGCCGATCGGATTGCGGGACAGTCACGACGAGGCACTCGCCGGGCCGCCCGCTGCCCCCCACGCAATGCCACACTGCTCGAATTAACTGGAACGCTATTGTGGTCAACACGGTGTCGTTCTAGTATCGGGGTGTGCTTACCGAACCAACTCGCGACTACCACTCGCCTCGGCGTCATATGCAGGCCGAGCAGACTCGTGCTGCCGTGCTTGAGGCAGCACGTAGCCTCTTCGCTGATCTGGGATGGGTCGGCACGAGCATGCGAGGCGTGGCCCGGGAAGCGGGCGTCGCGGTGGAGACCGTCTATGCCGGCTTCCGTTCGAAGCGGGATCTCCTCTTGGCCGCAGTCGACGTCGCGGTGGTGGGCGACGACCTGCCGATTCCCTTGGCGCAGCGAGACTTTTCCGTGGGGCTGGGCGTAGGCACGCGCAGGGAACGGGTGGCGAAGGCGGCGCGGATGTCCGCGGCGATCAGTAGTCGCACCTGCGCCCTGAACCAGGCTCTGATCCAGGGCGCGGCCACCGACATCGATCTGGCCCGTTGCCTTGCCGACGTTGATGAGAGACGCAGGGGGGAGATCACCAGCTACTTCGAGCAGGTCGCCTCGAGGCCAGCCACGCCGGGGCAAATAGACGAGGTGTGGTTGCTGACCAGCGCGGACGTCTTCCACATGCTGGTGCACCGCTCGGCCTGGACTCCCGAGCACTACGAACAGTGGCTGGTTGACCGGCTTACGGAGATCACCTCGGATGGCCCCCATGGCGCATCCGGACAAAGCAAGAACGCCCGATGAAGAGAGTTGTCATGCAGGAAGAAACCTTGGCCATGGCCGACACGCGCACGATGGGCATCGTCCACAGCGCGCTGCGGCGAGACCTGACCCGCGCGTCGGATGCTCTTGAGGACTCAACCGCCCCGGGCGACACCCAGCGCGTCGCGATCGCCCAACACGTGCAGGTGATGATGGACTTCCTCGACGTCCATCATCGCGGAGAGGACGACTGGCTGTGGCCCACGATGCGAGGGCTCAACCCCTCGGCCTCCGAACTCCTGGACCAGATGGAGGATGACCACCTCGCCATTGTCCCGCACATGAAGCAGGTGACCGCTGCGGCTGCGGCCTACGAGAGGTCAGCGGCGGGTCGGGAGGCGCTGGTGAACGCGCTGAGAGATCTCCGGGGCAGCCTCGACCCGCACCTTCGCCGCGAGGAGGACGACATGATGCCGATTGTGGCGACCACCCTGACGGCGCGGCAATGGGACGACTGGGAGCAGGAGTACTACCTGAAGCACAAGAGCAAGTCGGAGCTCGGCATGGAGGGCACTGGCTGATCGACGGAGGCGACCGCTCGGTCTATTACCATGTCGTCGGCAAGGTCAACCCGGTGCTGCGGTTCGTCCTACTGCGATATTTCGGTCCGAAGTACCGGCAGGCGTGCGCGACCCGATGGGGCGCCGGCGTCTTGGTCGGCCCGAAGCTGACCTGAGATGCTCAATTCGAGCCTCCCGGAAGTCATCGGCCCTGAGCGCCGCCGGTGGCGTACGCACGCCGAGGCGACCTTGCTCATCGAGGCGTCGCCGGAGCGTCTGTACGACCTCGTCGCTGACGTAGCGTCGGCCTCGGCTCGCTCCGAGGAGGTGCAGGGGTGTGTTTGGTTGGCCGGCCCCCCGCCCGGGACAGTCGGCTCCCGGTTCCGCGGCCGTAACCGCGCCGGGGTGTTCCGATGGTCGCGGGTCTGCGAGGTCGTGACGGCAGTACGCGGGGAGGAGTTCGCCTTCCGGGTTGTGCCTGAACGCTTCGATCCCCTGCGCAGGGACTCATCCGTATGGGGTTACCTCTTCGAAGCCGAAGAGACCGGGACGCAGGTCACGCACTACTACACCCTGACCAAGCCTCCCTACCCGTGGTTGCTGGCCTTCTACGGCATCGTCATGCCGCACCACCGAGACCCCCGACTGGCGCTGCGGCACACCCTCGAACAGCTCACGCTAGCAAGGTTGACACCCTTATGAGGCTGCTGTCCGGCGAGCCGCCATCCGGGCTGAAAGGAGACGCTCGGTGAGCACTGTGAAGCACGGGCTGACGCGCGTCGGCAACCGGGTCGGCGTATGGATGTATCAGGCACTGGACGGGCGACTGTCCAGTGGCAGCAAGGACGTCCACGTCTTGATGATCACGACGCCGGGCCGACGCACGGGTATGCCGCGCTCCACCTGTGTGCGTTACCTCAACACCGCTGACGGGCTCGTTGTCTGGGGTACCGGCTCAGGCTCCCCCCACGACCCGGACTGGTTCCGCAACCTGCGCAAGGCGAACGTGGCCGCGGTGCAGGTGAAGTCCACACGGATCCAGGTCCACGCCCGCGAGTTGTCCGGAGGGGAGCGCGACGCGATGTGGAACAACGTCGTTCTGATTCAGGCACCTGAGGTCGCGAAGTACGCGCGAAGAGCAGGCCGGACGATTCCGGTGGCCGTTCTCGAGCCAGCCGAAGGTGAAGCCGTCTGAGTAACAATGAGCGGGTGACGGCACAACGCCACGATTCACCTCGGCCGCAGATCGCGACCGTCACCAGATGCGGATCTCTCACCGGGCCGCGTACCTGGCTGGTGTGCCCCTTACCGCCCACTTAGCCTCGATCCACCGATGATGTCTGGGGTTTGAGCGTGCCGTAACGGCGAGATGCCCTGCCGTGCTGGATGATTGGGACTTGCGACAGTCCAATCAGACCAACCAGGAAGGGCATCTCTGAGATGCAAC
>JBDSVV010000070.1:0-2799 GCA_039927035.1 Ornithinibacter sp.
TCGCCGTGGCGCTGCTCGTCGCGATCTTCAAGGCCAGGCCGAGCCCGTTCTACATCATGGACGAGGTCGAGGCCGCCCTGGACGACACCAACCTGGGCCGGCTCATCACGCTCTTCGAGGAGCTGCGCGACTCCAGCCAGCTCATCGTCATCACCCACCAGAAGCGCACGATGGAGGTCGCCGATGCTCTCTACGGCGTCTCGATGCGCGGCGACGGTGTGACCACTGTCGTCTCCCAGCGGATCCGGGACGTCGCTGCGATCGCCTGACCCGGCATCCGGCCGCCCGGCATCCGGCCGCCCGGCATCCGGCCGCCCGGCATCCGGTCACGCGGTGGCTCAGCGGGCCAGCCGGCCGATGTCGGTGAGCGGCCAGAAGCGGAGTACCACGGGACCGATGACGCGGCCCTCCGGCACGAGGTTGACGCACTCCGGGCCCTCGGTGGCGCCGCGGCACCCGATGACCGAGTCCGCGGACTGGGAGCGGTGGTCGCCCATCACGAGGTAGCGGCGTGAGGGCACCGTGATCTTCGGGAAGCACCTGGGGGACCGGGGGGTCGACTCACAGTCCAGCACCCCCGGCGTGAACGGAAGGTCCTCGAAGACGTAGGGCTCGTCCAGCGGCTCACCGTCGCGCACGACCCGACCGTCAGTGCTGCAGCAGGCCACGGTGTCACCGGGGAGGCCGATCACCCGCTTGACCGTGTATGCCGTGTTGCTGGGGCCGATGCCCGTGAGGTCACCGATGCCCTTGACCGTCCACTTGAACACGTTCTGGTCAGGGGGCAGTCGGCGGCTCTGCCACGTCGTGCCGTGCCCGAAGACCACGACGTCACCGTGCGCGATCGAGTGGTCCAACCGGTTCACGACGATCCGGTCGCCGATGTGCAGGGTCTCCTCCATCGACTGCGAGGGGACCCCGAACGGCTTGATGAAGAACGCCTGCACCACGGCGACCGCGACCAGCGCCACGAGAACCTCGGTGAACGGGGGGAGCCGACGGCGGCGTCGTGGCGACGGCCCGTCCGCCGCCGGGGCGTCGGAAGTCACGAGGGGCAGACTAGTTCGGCGCCCACTGCGTGTCGACGTGGGTCCACTGAGGGCGTGCGCGACCCTTGTGTCATGGTTGCCGTCGTCCTCGCCCTCGTCGTGTGCCTCGGGCTCGCTGTCTCAGTCCTCGCCCTCGTCGCGCTGCCGGCGCGCCGGCAGGGTCGTGAGGTGCTCAGCGCTCGTGGCGAAGAGGTCGTCGGCTCACTGCGGGAGCGGGCCGACGTCGGCCGACTCCGACGCGAGCGCGACCCGTCCGAGGGTCCTGTCGATCCTGAGACGAACCTGACAACCGTCTGAGTCCCGATGTCGCCGTTGCGAGGATCTTTGACGTACTCTCCCGGCGGGTGCCGAGCGACACCCGCCGGAGCGCTGGGGCGATCCCCCAGCGCCGCTCGTGAAGGAGATCAATGAGTTCGTCAGCCAGCCCCACCCCCAGCCCAACCCCCACTCCCGCGCCCACCACCCGTCGCCGGAGGTTCCTCGCTGGTGTGCTCGGCGTGGGGCTCGTTGCCTCGGCCGGCCTCGCCTTCGCGGGGCGCCACGACATCACCGAGCAATGGCTGAAGTACCAGTGGCGGGACCGCCACTACAACGCCGCCGTCATGGAGAAGGCGTTGATGATCGCCGGAGGCAACCCCAGCGAGGCCCAGGACGAGTCGCGTGAGGCGTTCACGATCGCCCAGCAGTTCGAGCAGGCACGCACAGCGCCGTCCGGCATCGTCGACTCCGGTGCCTACGGCGCGGCCTACAAGGAGGTCACCGATCTCCCCAGCGTGGGTGGCACCTGGAACGAGGTGACGAAGTCGCCCTACAACGCGGACGACCCTCGCTACCGGGACTACTACTCCAACAGCAGCGGAGGAGCGGGCCTGGTGACGGGCCGGATCACCGGCCTGGCAGCGGACTCCGGCGGGAAGTACGTGTATGCCGCGGGCGCCGACGGTGGCGTGTGGCGCACCTCCAATGCGGGTGCGGCACCGACCGGTGGCACGACGACGGCGGAGAAGCAGTCGGCGAAGCCGGGCTGGACCCCGATCGCAGATGGCCTGCCGTCGCTCTCGGCGGGTGACCTCGAGCTCGCCTCCGACGGAGCACTTTGGTTCTCCACCGGAGAGGCGAACACCGGTGGGACCTCCTATGTCGGTGCCGGTGTCTACCGACTCGCGACGCCCAGGACCGGTTCTTTCGCGGCATCCGACCAGGTCGGGGGCCAGGAGCTGGAGTCCTCGACGATCGGGCGGATCCGTCCCGGCGGTGGCGGCACGATGTGGGCGGCGACCAACCGTGGGATCTGGTTCCACGGAGCCGGCGCGACCAGTGCCCCGTGGACGTTCGCCTTCGCGCCGAACCTGTCCTGGATGCCGAAGATCACCGACGACGCCGGAAACGTCCTCGTCCCGCGAGGGGGGAACTGCACCGACAACGTCGCGTGCGGGGCGACCAACGCGGCATACAAGAACATCGTCAACGACATCGCCGTCGACCCCAAGAACCCCAAGCACGTCGTCGCCGCGATCGGCTGGCGCTCGGGTGACACCTACAACGGGTTCTACGAGACCAAGGACTACACCAAGGGGCCTTCGAGCTGGAGCAAGCTGAAGGTGACCCTCGGCGGCATCAAGAACGGCAGCGACATCGGCTACACGACGTTCGCCTTCAGCAAGACGGGCGACCGCCTCTACGCGATGGTGCAGCAGCCGAGCAAGATCAACTCCTCGAGCAGCCTGATGGGGATCTACGTCTCCAAGAC
>JBDSVV010000071.1:0-4401 GCA_039927035.1 Ornithinibacter sp.
GCCGGCGGCCCGCCCGAGGTCCAGGACGCGCTCGGCGGCCTCGGCCGTGTCGGTGACGGGGCTGGTGTTGGCCATGGCCAGGACAGCCGTGAACCCGCCGACCGCCGCGGCCCTGGAGCCGGACGCGATCGTCTCGGCGTCCTCTCGGCCGGGCTCGCGCAGGTGGGTGTGCAGGTCGACGAAACCGGGGAGGAGCACCAGCCCGTCGGCGTCCAGGACCGTGGCCCCACCCGGCGCCTCGAGGTCGGCGCCAGCGGCGGCCACGATGCCGTCGCGCAGGAGCACGTCGCCCCGCTGGGAGGTGCCGTCGGCGGCATACCAGCTCGGTGAGGTCAGGAGGAGGTCACTCATGCTGCGGCCCCCTCTCCGGCGAGCAGGTGGTAGAGCACTGCCATCCGCACCGCCACTCCCGCCGAGACCTGGTCGAGGACGAGGCTGCGTGCCGCGTCGGCTGCGTCGGCGCTGATCTCCAGGCCGCGGTTCATCGGCCCGGGGTGACAGATCACGGCATCGGGGTTGGCGTCCCCGAGTGCCCGCAGCCGTTCCCGGGTCAGGCCGAACCCCACGGTGTACTCGCGCGGGGTGGGGAAGAAGCCGCCGCTCATCCGCTCGCGTTGGACCCGCAGCATCATCACGGCATCCGGCCCTGACGACAGCACCTCATCAAGGTCACCGGAGCACACGAGGCCCTCTGCGGCAGACCAGGTTCCGATACCGCTGGGCATCAGGGTGGGTGGCGCCACGAGGGTGACGCGCGCACCCAGGGTGCGCAGCGTGATCGCGTTGGATCGGAAGACCCTGCTGTGGGTGAGGTCGCCGACGAGCACGACGTGACGACCCTCGAGGTCACCGATGCGCTGCTCCATCGTGTAGGCGTCCAGAAGGGCCTGGGTCGGGTGCTCGTGGGTGCCGTCACCGGCGTTGATGACGCTCGCGTCGACCCACTGCGCGACCTGGTGGCAGGCCCCGCTCGCACCGTGGCGCATGACCAGGGCGTCGACCGACATCGCGTCGATGGTGCGCACCGTGTCGCGCAGCGACTCACCCTTGCTCGCCGAGCTGCCCTTGCCGGTGATGTTGATCGTGTCGGCCGACATCCACTTCCCGGCGATCTCGAAGCTGCTGCGGGTGCGGGTGGAGTCCTCGAAGAAGAGGTTGACCACGGTGCGGCCGCGCAGCGTCGGCAGCTTCTTGACGTCGCGGTGCTGGACCTCGTGCATCTCGGCCGCGGTCGCCAGGAGCTCGCGGATGTCCTCACGGGTGAG
The DNA here is from genome assembly GCA_039927035.1 of Ornithinibacter sp. Lineage (GTDB taxonomy): Bacteria > Actinomycetota > Actinomycetes > Actinomycetales > Dermatophilaceae > Fodinibacter. The sequence goes on from JBDSVV010000071.1 coordinate 1,266, forward strand.
GTCTGCGCTGGAGAGCAGGTGGCGCCTCATCGGCTTCCTCCCGCGATGCGCACGACGTCCTCGCCACCGTCGAACTCCGCCAGGCGTACCTGCACCTTCTCCTCGTGCGAGGTCGGCAGGTTCTTCCCGACGTGGTCTGCCCGGATCGGGAGCTCCCGGTGCCCGCGGTCGACCAGCACCGCGAGGCGCACCGCGCGTGGCCGGCCGAGGTCGGAGAGCGCATCGAGGGCTGCCCGGATGGTTCGACCGGAGTAGAGCACGTCGTCGACGAGGACGACGACCTTGTCATCGACGCCGTCCACTGGGATGTGGGTGCGCATCGGCGCCCGGGTGGGCTGATGGCGCAGGTCGTCGCGGTGCATCGTCACGTCGAGCGAGCCGACCGGCACCGGGGTGCCCTCGACCTCCAGGATGAGGGCGGCCAGCCGCTGCGCGAGCTCGACCCCGCGGCTGGGGATGCCGAGCAGGACGAGGTCGTCGGCGCCCTTGTTGTGCTCGAGGATCTCGTGCGCGATGCGGCGCAGCGCACGGGAGACGTCGGCGGGGCTGAGGACGGTGCGACCCGAGGGGTCGAGGGGGTGACCGGGTGGCACGGTCGAGTCGGCGCGATTCACGGCGCAGACCTCCTTCCCTGCCTCACTGGACAGGTCGTTAAAGGATGTCGAACGGAGCACACTCTACGGTGTCCGCAACGGCGACGCGCCACCCTGCCCGCCGACTGGACCGAGGGACCGCCTCGCGGGTCACGGCCCGGGGTCTGCCTCCAGGACGACGCTGGCAGACCCTGCCGCTCGAAAGCCAGAGGACATGATCCGCAGGTAGGTGATTCGCTGCCCGTCGCTGCGGTAGTAGACCTGCTGCTCCGCTGTGTGCTCCCCCTCGGGGGTCCGCAGCGCCAACCGGTAGGACACGTGGTGGGTGTCCTCGACGGGTTCACCCACCCCTACCCCGAGCAGGGCGGTCACCTCCACGGACTCCCCGAACCAGGACTCGAAGAGCACCGCCTCGACGCGATCGGCGGTGGAGGCGTCCCAGCAGCGAGCGGGCGTCAGCGCCCGGAAATCCACCTGGGGCGCCAACAGCTCCAGGAGCGCCTCGTGGTTCTTCAGGGCAATGGCCCGCGCGAACGCGCTGCCCAGATCACTCATCGGACCTCCTCTCCTCGCGTGCCCCGGGTGGGGAGCACCAGTCGACCACCTGGTCACCGTGCTGTCGAGTGGCAGCGCAGCTCGCCTCGCTCCGGCATCCGCACCGGCCGCGATGTCCGGATCGCGAGAATGCATAACGATCACCTATGCCAGAAGTAACATGACGTGATGCACTGGCGCTCTCACTGCCGCGAAGGAGGCCCCATGCAGATCACGACCGCAACCCCCTCCAGTGCGCCGATGTGTCCGCCCACCTCCGCCGAGCCGGCGCGCCACCAGGGCATCTTCCCGCCGCGCGACGCGGATGCGGCCACCTACCGCCGGTGGATTGCCACCTCACCCTGGCCCGAGGTCGTCTTCGTCTCCGCCGGCGCGCGCTGACGTTCCGATGGCGGCGGACGAAATGACTGCGTCACCCCTGTCAGTCATGAACATCTCGTCCCCCCCGCCCTGCTGCGAGGGTCCAGCACAGCCCGCATCGCGACGCGGGCTCCGTGCCGCGCCATGCCCATTCGCTCCTCGGCCTCCAGCATGTGACGGAGGTAGATGGGCAGTGGCCGCCCCAGCGCGGCATACCCGTGGCGGGCGTAGAACGGGGCGTTCCAGGGCACGTCGGCATACGTCGTGAGGGTGATCTCGGTGCCCCGCGGGCAGCGACCTCGGCATGGACGGCATCCAGCAGGGCTGAGCCGATGCCGGCCCGACCGTGCTCCGGGAGCACGGCGATCTGATCGAGGTGCCAGTGCCCACCGAGGTCGAGGACGTGTGCGAACCCGAGGACCGGGTCTCCGGCGACGAGGATGAGCCCCGGTTCGGCCGCCCGGTCCTCACCGGTGTCCGATGCGGGCCACCCGGTCGGGCCGAACCGTTCCTCGAAGACGGCGTCGGCGGCATCCTCCACCGCCGCGAGCTGCGCGAGGTCGAGGGCCGTGGCAGATCTGATCAGGGTCATCCTGTGAGCATGTCGCGGCGAGGGTGGCCCGACAAGCGGATTTTCGTGCTGGGCGAGCGGGCTCAGGCCAGGGTGGGCTTGACCTCGAGGAGCCGGCCGAGGAGACCGTTGACGAACTTCGGGCTGTCGTCGGTGGAGATCTCCGTGGCCATCGAGACCCACTCGCTGATCGCGACCGGCTCGGGGACGTCGGTGGAGTAGAGCACCTCGAACGCACCGAGGCGCAGGATCGCCCGGTCGACCGCCGGCATCCGCTGGATGGACCAACCCTGCGCATAGGTCGTGAGCAGCTCGTCGATCTGGGTCCGGTGCTCGACCACGCCGGAGACGAGGTCGGCGGTGAACTCCGAGAGCGGCGCGTCGGTCACGGGCGCGGCGAGCCGCTCACGCAGCAGCTCGGCGGCGTTGAGCCCGCGCTGCTCGGCCTCGAAGAGCAGGTCGAGCGCGCGCTTGCGGGCCTTGGTGCGGGCGGCCACGGGTCAGCTGACCCGGCCGAGGTAGGAGCCGTCGCGGGTGTCGACCTTGATCCTGGTGCCGGTCTCGAGGAAGAGCGGGACGGCGATCTCGGCCCCGGTCTCGACGGTCGCGGGCTTGGTGCCGCCGGTGGAGCGGTCGCCCTGCAGGCCCGGCTCGGTGTAGGTGATCTCGAGCACGACAGACGCCGGGAGCTCGATGAAGAGCACCTCGCCCTCGTGGCGGGCGACGATGGCGTCCTGGTTCTCCAAGAGGTACTTCGCGGCGTCGCCGACCTTCTCGGGGGTCACCGAGATCTGGTCGTAGGTGTCACCGTCCATGAAGATGAAGTCGGTGCCGTCGTTGTAGAGGTACTGCATGGTGCGCTTGTCGACGTTGGCCGTCTCGACCTTGAGGCCCGCGTTGAAGGTCTTGTCGACGACCTTGCCGCTCAGGACGTTCTTCAGCTTGGTGCGCACGAACGCCGGGCCCTTGCCGGGCTTGACGTGCTGGAACTCGATGACGGTCCAGAGCTGGCGATCGATGTTGAGGACGAGGCCGTTCTTGAGGTCGTTGGTCGATG
>JBDSVV010000072.1:0-5929 GCA_039927035.1 Ornithinibacter sp.
AGCGGCCAGCCGTGGGAGGTCCTGACCGTCGAACCACACCGCGATGGCGATGTACTGCTGGCTGGCGGTGAACTCGTTGCGGACCTGGGAGCGGAGCAGGCCCGCGAACTGTGTCGACATGCCTTGACTCTAGCGACTCGGGGGAATGTCGTGCACGAGGAGTGCGTTGACAGCGCTGGTCCACCCCCGCTGCGAAAGGCCTCGACGTGTTCGTGCTCGACACCGCCCCGTCCCGGTCCCGGATAGGCTGGGCAACGATGAGTACACCACCGACACCCCTGGACCAGCGGGACACCGCCGAGGTCGACCTCGCCACCGAGACTCCCGCCCAGCGCCAGGAGCGCTTCGAGCGCGAGGCGCTGCCCCTGCTCGACCAGCTGTATGCCGCGGCGATGCGCACGACCCGCAACCCGGCGGACGCCGAGGACCTCCTCCAGGAGACCTACGCCAAGGCGTATGCGGCGTTCCACCAGTACCAGCCGGGCACCAACCTCAAGGCGTGGATGTACCGCATCCTCACCAACACCTACATCAACACCTATCGCAAGAAGCAGCGCGAGCCCCTCCAGTCCGACGCTGCCGAGGTCGAGGACTACCAGCTCGCTCGCGCGGAGTCGCACACGGGGACGGGTCTGAAGTCGGCAGAGCTCCAGGCGCTGGAGCACCTTCCCGACACCGAGGTGAAGCGAGCGCTGCAGGAGCTGCCCGACGACTTCCGGATGGCCGTCTACCTCGCGGACGTCGAGGGCTTCGCCTACAAGGAGATCGCCGAGATCATGGGCACGCCCATCGGGACGGTGATGTCCCGCCTGCACCGCGGTCGCCGTCAGCTGCGGGGTCTGCTCGCTGAGTATGCGCGAGAGCGCGGCTTCGGCATGGAGGAGAAGTGATGGCACAGGACCCGCACGCTGGTCACAGCGACTGCTCCGAGGTGCTGCACCGGATCTATGAGTACCTTGACGGCGAGATGAGCGCCGACGACGTGCGCCGGGTCGCCACCCACCTCTCGGAGTGCGGGCCGTGCCTCGCCGAGCACGACCTGGATGCAGCGATGAAGCAGATCGTCCGCCGCTCCTGCGCCTCCGAGGAGGTGTCCGCCGAGCTGCGGCTGCAGGTCGTTCGCCGGATCACCATGGTGCGGATGGAGCTCGACGGCTGACCCTTCGCCCCTCCGGGCGGGCCTCCCACGACACGACACGCCCGGTGTGCTGATGCACACCGGGCGTCGTGGTCTACGTGCTCAAGCGTTGGGCTTGCGGCCATGGTTGGCCTTGTTGCCCTTGCGCGAGCGACGCTTGCGGGCGCGCTTGCTCATCGGGTGCCTTTCGTCGGTGTGCATCGGTCGACGCGCTGGGGTCAGCCTCATGACGCGTGAGTCATATCCTCGCACGGTTAGACGTTCGTGGGATAATGAGCGAAGGTGTCCCTGTCCGCCCGCCTCGCCCAGCATGAGAAGGTTTCCCATGAAAGCGTTCCGCGTCCTTCTTGCCACCGCGGCGCTCGCCGCAGTCGCCCTCGTTGCTCCTGCCGCCAGCCAGGCCGAGTCTCTGGTGATCCAGCTGCCGACCAACTCCACCTTGCACTGGCAGTGGGGCGGCTGACCCGGCTGAGACATGACGTCTGACCGCCTCGCGGATGCGCCGGAGCGGGCCAGTCGATCGAACACCAGGACCACCGCATACGTCTGGGCCGTCATGCTCCTCGGGCTGCTCCTGACAGTGGTGGCGATCCTGGTCGACGTCGTCGTGATCGACGAGACGTTCGTCGTGCTCGGCCTCCTCGCCGGGTTGACCTGGTGGTCCGGTGCGGTGGTCGTGGACGGCACGGTGCGACTCACCTTCTCCAGTGTGGTGCTCCTCGCCGCCATGGCGCTGCTCGGCCCCGGTGGTGCCGGGCTCATCGGCATCCTCCTGGGTCCTATCCAACGAGGCACGGTGCCCCTGCGCGCCCGCGTCTTCAACACGGGTATGTCGGCCACCTTGGGAGTGCTCGGGGGCACGGCCTACCACATGGCAGGCGGCCTGAAGGAGAGCTCGGTCCTGGTCGGTGCCCCCGAGATCCTGAACCGGATCGGCTACCCGATCCTCGTCGCCGACCTCGTCCAGGTGGCCGTCAACCTGCTGATCCTTGCCGGGGTGCTGCGGCTGTCGGAGGGCTTCAGCATGCGTCCCCAGATGATCCGGCTGCTCCGCACGACGGGACCGGCCTACCTGGGTTATGGCGTCGTCGCCTTCCTCATGGTCGTGCTCTGGCAGCCGGCCGGGCTTGGGCCGTGGAGCGCGGTGATGGTGCTGGCTCCGCTCTTCGTCGCTCGGTGGGCCTACACGCAGTATGCCGAGGAGGCCAAGGGTCACGAACGTGCCCTGCTCGTGCTCGTGGCCGCCATCGAGGCCAAGGCGCCGCACCTCGCCGGTCACAGTGAGCGCGTCGCCGAGCTCAGCGCGCTGGTGGCCGAGAACCTCGGGCTGCGTGGACAGGTCGTCCAGGATGCCCGCGTCTCAGGGATGCTGCACGACCTCGGACAGACGTCGCTGCCCACCGACATGGTTCGGAGGCTGGGCGCTATCTCGGACCTGGCTGACTACCCCGCCCGCGGGGCGGCGATGATGGCGGATCTCAGCTTTCTCTCGGGCTCCCTCCAGGCCGTGGCCCGGCACCGGGACGCCCTGGCGCTCGAGCTCGGGACGGTGGGTCTGCCGGCGGCGGTCGTGGGGCTCGCCGACGAGTTCGACCTCCTCACGCAGGTGGGGACGGCCGGCGGTGAGGTGCTCCACGCCTCCGCAGCTCTGGATCGGTTGCGAGCACTGCCCGTCGCCCGGGAGGACCTGATGAGGGCGCTCGAAGGAGCGCTGTCCCGTCGAGCGGGGACGCCGACGTGATCATCTCGGGGCGGCGCTCGTCACTGACCTCCCGACCGAGGGCGCTGACCATCGTCGCGGCGGCCGTCCTCGTCCTGGGCCTGAGCACCTGGGCCGAGGGGGCGGTCCTGGGCTCGTTGATCCAGCTGCACTGGCGTACCGTCACGGTCTTCACGCTCGCAGTCTTCGCTGCGGAGGTGGCCCGGTTGCGGATGCCGAGCGGTCGCCTCACGGCGCCACTGTCCTCCGCTGCTGCCCTGGGGCTCGCCTTCCTGGGGCCGGTCCAGGGGGAGCCCACGGCCGACTTCGATGGTGGGTTCGTCGTCATCGTCGTGGCGACCGGGATGGTCCTGGCTGCCGCGCTCCACCGACTGCGCGGTGTCCGCGTGCGGCTCGGTCAGGTCTCCTCACGGCTGTTGGCGGTCTCGCTCGCGGTGCTCATGGCCAGGGAGTGGCGGCCCGGCGGGTCCAACGTGGGGGAGCTTCTCGCGGACCCGGTCGGCGCACCATCGGTGGCAGCCCTGGGCATGGTGCTCGTCTCGGGCATCGCGCTCGCGATCGAGATGGTGCTGAGCTCGGTGGTGCGGGCCGAACGGCTGCACACCTCGTGGAGGACGTCGCTGCTCGACGAGCTGGGGGAGGTGGCGCCCCTGACGTTCGCGGTGGTCGCGTCGGGGCCACTCGTGGCCCTCATGGCACCGAGCTTCGGCCTGATGTCGCTGCCGGCCGCACTCTTCCCGCTCGCGATCACCTATGTCGCCGTCGGTCGCTATGCCCGCAACCGGCTGACCTACCGACAGACCATCGCGACCCTGGCGCACCTCACCGAGCACGGCGGTTACACCCCGGCGGGGCACGCCGAGCGCGTCTCCCGGACGAGCGTGCGGATCGGTCGCATCCTGGGCCTGTCCGAGCGTGAGCTGCGCGACCTGGAGTACGCCGCACTCCTGCACGACCTGGGCCAGATCTCCCTCGCCGAGCCGATCCCTCGGGGAGCCACCGTGCTCGCAGCGCCGGTGGACCAGCGGGACATCGCGGGTGAGGGCGCTCGAATCGTGCGTCAGGCCGAAGGGCTGGACGTCGTGGCCGGCTACATCGAGTCCCAGGCCACGCCGTACCGCCAGGTCCGCGAGCAGGGTGACGACGTGCCCCTCGTGAGCCGGATCATCAAGGTCGCCAACGCCTTCGACGACCTGACAGGTGGGTCGCAGCAGGCGCAGTCGATCGCCGCCGCGATGGAACGGATCCATCTGGGGCTGGGATACGAGTACGACCCCGAGGTCGTCGACGCGCTCACCAGGGCCACGGTGGTGGGTGGCGCGGGGTGGAGTGAACGGGCCCCCGCGGCCGCACGTTAGCATCGTGAGCCCAGCCCATCGGTTCGACCACAGGGAGGTGCCGTGGACCGCCTCACCCCCGTCGTCTTCACCGACGCGTGGGGGTCCAACGTGTCCATCGCCAGTCTTCAGGGCCGGTCGATCCCCAGCAGAGCGCCGGAGTCCGAGCTGTGGATGGGCGCGCACGAGGCCGGCCCGTCGGGGACCGACCGCAAGGGTGCCCCCGACCTTGCCGCGGTGATCGCAGCGGACCCGCAGCGAGAGCTCGGCAGCGAATGCGTCACCCGCTTCGGCGCGCGGTTGCCCTTCCTCCTGAAGGTGCTCGCCCCCGGCCGGGCGATCTCGATCCAAGCCCATCCGACGGCAGAACAGGCATGCAGCGTGCGGGCCATCAGTGGCAACGGGGTCTACGGGGATGACTGGGCCAAGCCGGAGCTCCTGTTGGCGATAGCGCCCTTCGAGGTGTTCGTCGGGATGAAGGAGCACGCGCAGGTTCGCGCCCTGGTGCACCGGTTGGGGGTGCGCGCACTCGCAGACATGGTGCAGCGCTCGGTCTGCGCGGCGGACCCCGTCCACGCCCTGCTCGGGGCCATCTTGGACACACCTCCCGAGGAGGTCGCCGAGCTCGCCCGCGAGGTGGTGGCCGCGTGTGTGCGGCTCGAGGGGTCCGGTGACGCGTTCGGCACGGCCTGCGCGGCCATCGTGCGAGTGGCGGAGGAGCATCCCGACGACATCGGTCTCGTCGTCCTGCTGCTCATGCACCACCGGTTGCTGCAGCCGGGGGAGTACATCGACGTGGCAGCTGGGGTGCTGCACTCCTACGTGCGTGGACTGGGCATCGAGGTCCTCGCCAACTCCGACAACGTGGTGCGAGCCGGATTGACCCCCAAGGAGGTCAACGTTCCCGAGCTGTTGCGGATCGTGGACCCCACGGCGGGAGGGGTCGCGGGCCGAGCCAGGGTGGTGGAGCCCGGGCTCGAGGTCTTCGACAGCGCGTCCGACCGCTTCCTCCTCCATCGCGTCACCCCGGGCAGGCGGCTGCCGGGCGAGGGGTTTCCGCGGCTCGGGTTCTGCCTGCGCGGAACGGTCGTGTTGCGCGGAGCCGCGGATGCCGTGGAGCTCACCGACGCCGAGTCGGCCTTCATCCCCGCCGACGAGGGAGCCATCCACCTCGAGGGCACCGGCGAGTTCTACCTCGTCACGGTGCCCGAGCGCTGAACAGACCCCAGGGGAGACGACGACGGCGCCCCGGCAGGAACCGGTGGCGCCGTCGAGCGGTGGACCGGGTCAGGCCTTCTTGGTCTCCGCGAAGATCGCGGCGATCTCGTCGATCTTCGCGAGCAGCTCATCAGCGGTCGACTCATCGAGAGCGCCCTTGGTGCCCGAGGCCCCGGCGAGCTTGGTGGCCTCGTTGACCAGCGTGTGCAGCTGGGGATACTTCTCGAAGTGCGGCGCCTTGAAGTAGTCGGTCCACAACACCCACAGGTGGTGCTTCACGAGCTCGGAGCGCGCCTCCTTGATGATCAGGGCCCGGGTGCGGAAGTCGGGGTCGTCATTGGCGGCGACCTTCGCACAGATTCCCTTGATGGACTCTGCCTCGATGCGGGCCTGGGCCGGGTCGTAGACACCGCAGGGCAGGTCGCAGTGGGCGGAGACCTCGACGGTCGGGGCGAGCAGGTGGCGAAGCATCGTGTTCCTCTCGATCGGGGACAGTGCCCGGTGAATGGCCACTGT
>JBDSVV010000073.1:0-4159 GCA_039927035.1 Ornithinibacter sp.
CTGCGCCCGGATCGGTCAACGCATCCTCGCCCTCACCGCCGCGATCTGGCACAACGACAGCATCGGCGCCCCCGTCCTACGCTCCCTCACCGCCTACGACCACTGAACCCGGGAATCACTCATCTAGTGGCGCAAAGTCGATTTCCACCGCCGCCCGACGCCGAACCGAGCAGGCCACGTGAAGACTTCCGCTACTGCCGCAGATCGTGCGGAGAAGTGATCGGCGTGTTCGTGGCTATGTTGGCGATCGTTCCGCGCAGGCGAGGCGGTGCTGCGGGGGGTTACGTTGCTGACCTTTGCTGTGCGTCTCCTCGGTGGCTGGCGGTGGGTAGGCGGTGTTCGTGGTCGTCCCCGGCGCGGAGGTCGCGGTCGGTGTGGTCGGCGTGGAACAGCGCTTCGGCGAGGAGGGCGTGAACGTGGGTGTTGGCCGCGGTGTAGTAGACGAATGTGCCGTCTCGGCGCCCCCGGACCAGGCCGGCGAGTCGTAGCTTGGCCAGGTGCTGGCTCACCGAGGTGGGGCTGACACCAGCCAGCTCGGCGAGGCACGTCACGGATGACTCTCCTTGCAGCAGAGCCCAGAGCAACTTGATGCGGGTCGGGTCAGCGAGCATCCGGAACGTCTCCGCGGCCAGGTCCGCCTGCTCGTCCTGGGGCATCGACAACTCGGGCATCTGTTCGTGCATGCGCACAGCCTAAGTGGCTTCGTACCTTCGCAGGTATGCAGGTAGGCTGGGTGTCATGCCGCGACCAGCAGATCTCCACCGAGATCACCCCACCGCGGAGCCCCACGGCCACGACCACGACCAGGTGTCAGGTCTGTGGGCGCGGGTCCGTCACGTGATCACTCCGCACTCGCACGACGCCGCTGACGCCCTCGACGCGGCCTTGGAGTCCAGTGCCCGGGGTATCCGCGCGGTGAAGATCAGCCTCGTCGGGCTTATGGTGACGGCACTGTTCCAGCTCGCGGTCGTTGCGGTCTCGGGATCGGTGGCCCTGCTGGCCGACACCATCCACAACTTCTCCGACGCCCTCACCGCGGTGCCCTTGTGGATCGCGTTCGTCATCGGCCGGCGCGCACCGACACGACGATTCACCCACGGGTACGGCCGCGGCGAGGACCTCGCCGGGTTGTTCGTCCTCGCCATGATCGCCCTCTCCGCGATCCTGGCGGGGTGGCAGGCCATCGACAGGCTGGTGCACCCGGCGCCTGTGACGAACCTGGGCTGGGTGGCCCTTGCTGGCTTCGTCGGGTTCCTCGGCAACGAAGCGGTAGCCCTCTTTCGCATCCGTGAGGGTCGTGCCATCGGCTCGGCGGCGTTGGTCGCTGACGGTCACCACGCCCGCACCGACGGACTGACATCCCTCGCAGTCCTCATCGGCGCCGGCGGGGTCGCGATCGGCTGGGCGTGGGCGGACCCCGCCGTGGGACTTCTCATCACCCTCGCCATCCTCCTCGTCCTGCGCACGGCCGCACGCGAGGTCTTCCGCCGACTCATGGACGGCGTCGAACCCGACCTCCTCAACGCCGCAGAAACCGCCCTCACCCGCGTCCCCGGCGTGCTCGCCGTCAGCGACCTCCGGATGCGATGGGTCGGCCACGAGGTACACGCTGAAGCAGCCGTGCACGTCGACCCCAGCCAGACCCTGACCGGCGCGCACGCCATCACCCACCACGCAGAACAAGAACTCCTCGAGACCGTGCCCCGCCTCACCAGAGCCATCGTGCGCCCCAAACCCCAACACCCCACAACCTGACACCACCGGTACCGGCGCCCACCGAGCATCCACCGGTGCCAGTCTTCGTGGCCGACACGGGGAGGTCCGGACGTTCCTCGGATAGCGCGCGGCTCTGAGCTGCGTTGTCGCCGCGGCCCGCTCAGGCGCTCGGTCAGGTAGGTGCGCCTCAACATCCATACCGACAGTGCCAAGGCGGCAAGCCCGAGCAGGAGTAGCCCGCCGGAGCCACCACTCCTGCAGGATGAGGCGGCGGCATCAGCAGAATCGACCCAACTGCCGGACTGGCTCGCCAATGCGGCGACGACCAGGAAGACCGAGGAGGCCAAACCGATCCACCACATGACCAGTCTGGTCATGCGGACATCCTCTCCTGCAGCAGAGCGGGTGAGTGTGGCGCCGCCTGTCTCATAGCGTTCTTAACGTCATGACTCTGGCCGTTGCAGGCACCTGCCCTTCAGCGACGACGTCACGCCCCGACCTTGAGCAGTCTCTCGGTGTTCTCGTGATGCCTCAGTGAACTCAAGCGGCGGACACGCGCTAAGCGGTCATATCTGCCCGCGCGTGTCTCCCTCTGCCATTCTCGATAGGGCGGCCGCGATTTGGTCATCTCGCCCTGCGGCGCTGTGCTGGTATCTCAGAGCGGCGCCAGGGGTGGAGTGCCCCAGACGGGCCATGAGTTCGGCAAGCGTGGCGCCGGTCCGTGCGGCCATCGTCGCGCCCGTATGGCGCAGGTCGTGAAACGTCAGGTCGGGTCGGCCAGCAGCCTCACGCGCTGGAACGTGCCACCGCTGGTAGTAGCGGCTGTGCACCATATGGAGCGTCGGTTCCTCGGGGCTCAGCGGGAAAAGCAGAGCCTGGCGCCCAGGCCTGACGTGCTCGGCCAGGTGCTGCGCCACGATGGGGATCAGGTGCGGCGGGATCGCCACGACGCGCACCCCTGCGGCGCTCTTCGGAGTTCCCACCACGTCGGCCCCGTCGACGCGCACCATGGCCCGCGTGATCGAGATTCGGCCCCGCTCGAGGTCAACATCTCGGCGCTGGAGCTCGGCCACCTCTCCGAACCTCATTGCGCACCACGCGGCCAACAACGGCATGAGGGCCAGGCGGTCGGGCATCGCGGTCACGAGGGCGGCTAGTTCCTCGAGGGTGGCCGGCTCGACCCTGCGGGCCCGTTTCGTCTGGCCAGCGCCCCGAATGGTGCAGGGGTTCGACGGGATGACTTCCTCGGTGACGGCGGTGTCAAGGATCGCCCGCAACAGTGAGTAGGCGTGGGCCCGACGTGTTTTCAGTGCGGGATTCATCGTGGCGTGCCAGGCGCGCACATCGGCGGGTTGGATCTTTGCGATGAGGCGATGACCGAATGCAGGCAAGAGGGTCCGGTCGAGATACCCCCGATACAGACCGACCGTGCTCGGTTTCAGCTCGCGCGCTGATAGCCACCGCTGCGCATAGGTCTCGAACGTCAAGCCTTGACGGCTGCGGCGTTGCCCTGGGGGTATCCAGTCCTCGGCGCTGACAAGGCGGCGCTCAGCGGCCAGCCACTCCTCGCCGTCAATCTTCGCCTCGAACGTGTCCGGGGCGTTGTAGCGCTGCAGGTCGGGCCCGGTGTAGCTCGCCTGCCACCTCTTGGACGGCAGCCGGCGCAGCGCCCCGAACCCTCGGCGCGTGCGCGCCATTTGGCCTCCCTGGAATCTCGTGCAGCAGTCGTGCAATACCAAGGATAGAGCGTGTCCACTTGTGACCACTTGTGATCAGTAGGTAAGGTGCTCTATCGCAGGGCAGTTGGCTGTTATCGCAGGTCAACCGGGTTACATTCTTGGACCGTCTACTAGGTTCGATTCCTACCCGGGGAGCTCGCGCAGCGGGGCAAGCGGGGCACCCCGGGTGCCAGTCTGTGGAGCGGCGCTGCGGTCATGAATCCCGGCTCGGTGAGCCCCGCCTCGAGCTCCGCTTCGTCGTAGATCCCCCGACGCATCTCGCGCAAGACCCTGGTGATGCAAAGCAGCACCACCAGGGTCATGATTTTCAGGATCCATAGGAAGGGTGTTGTCGCGCGTCGCCTTGTGCCCGGACCGATCCTCGCGCAGGGCCTGAGGCGCCATCGCCGCCACCTCCCGTGCCGGTGGCGGAGAGGTCAGGGCGCGCACCATCCAGCGTGTTGTTGCGAAGGAGCCGGGATGATGGTCACATCCCCCAGGATGGTCCACCCATGACAGATGTCAGGTCTAGCGGTCCGGCACCCGCGACGGCATCCGGTGGTTTCGTCGATGTGGGGGAGCGGCACGTCGCAGGTAGCATGGCGCCGTCCTGTGGCACCCCTGACACCCACCCCTGGAGTCTTGCGCGTGAGCAACCCTCGCCCGGCAGCAGTCATCGTTCTCGCCGCGGGGGAGGGCACCCGGATGCGGTCCTCGACACCCAA
>JBDSVV010000074.1:0-8420 GCA_039927035.1 Ornithinibacter sp.
GCCATCAGCTCGTAGGGCAGGGTGCCCAGCTCGAAGCGCTCGGGCACGGCGTCGGTCGAGGGCAGGAGCTTGTCGGGGTGGATGGTCTCCAGGAGGGTTGGGTCGGCGGCGAGCACCCCGCAGTGCGGGCCCATGAACTTGTAGGGGGAGGCGGTCCACACGTCGGCGTGCAGCGCGGGCAGGTCCACCGAGGCGTGCGCGGTGGCGTGCACCCCGTCGACCCAGTGCAGCGCCCCCACCTCGTGGGCCAGGTCGGCGACACGGCACACCGGCGTGCGGGTGCCGATGAGGTTGGAGGCGGCCGTCGTGGCGACGAGCTTGGTGCGTTCGCTCAGCTGCGCGGCGACGGCATCCGCTGACATCTCGCCCGTCTCGGGGTCGAAGTCGACCCAGCGCACGGTGGCGCCGACTGCTTCGGCGACCTGCACCCAGGGCCGGATGTTGGCCTCGTGGTCCAGGCGGGTGACGACGACCTCGTCGCCGGGGCCCCAGTCCTTGGCCAGGGCGCGCGCCAGGTCGTAGGTCAGCGAGGTCGCGCTCCGACCGAAGACGATGCCGCGCGGGTCGGCGCCCAGGAGGTCACCGAGCGCGGCCCGGCACTGCATGACGACCTCGTCGGCGCGGCGCTCGGACGCGGTGGCCGTGCCGCGGTTGGAGATGCCCGAGGTGAGGGTGTCGGCGACGGCGCGCCCGACGACGTCGGGCACCTGGCTCCCCCCAGGCCCGTCGAAGTGGGCCGCCCTCTGGTTGAGTGCGGGGAAGTGGGCACGGACTCGCTCGACGTCGTACGGCATACGGCTCATCCTGCCCCACCACCTCCCCGACTTCGTCTGTGAGATTGCTGGTTCGGGGGCGCCGGTGCGGCGTGTCGCGACACGACGACAGACGAAGTCGGGGAAGAGGGGCGAAAGGCGGGAGCGGGAGGGCGAGGGAGTGGGTTACCAGGAGGTGTGGAGGGGGCGACCCTCGGCGAAGCCTGCGGCGCTCTGGATGCCGACGGTGGCGCGTTCGTGGAACTCCGCGAGGGTGCGCGCCCCGGCATACGTGCAGCTGCTGCGCAGGCCGGAGATGATCTCGTCGATGACGTCCTCGACGCTGGGTCGGGCCGGGTCGACATACATCCGCGCCGAGGAGATGCCCTCCTCGAACATCGCCTTGCGAGCCCGCTCGTATGCCGTGTCGCTGGCGGTGCGCCCCCGCACCGCCCGTGAGGAGGCCATCCCGAACGACTCCTTGTAGCTGCGGCCCGACTCGTCGGTGTAGAGGTCGCCGGGGGACTCCAGCGTGCCGGCGAACCATGACCCCACCATGACGTTGGAGGCGCCGGCTGCCAGTGCGAGCGCGACGTCGCGGGGGTGGCGCACTCCGCCGTCGGCCCAGACGTGCCCACCGAGCTCTCGGGCCGCCGCGGCGCACTCCAGGACCGCGGAGAACTGGGGGCGACCCACCGCGGTCATCATCCGGGTGGTGCACATCGCCCCGGGGCCCACCCCGACCTTGACGATGTCCGCACCCGCCTCGAGCAGGTCCCGGGTGCCCCGCGCGGACACCACGTTTCCCGCCACCACGGGCACCTGGGGGTCGAGGGCACGCACCGCGCACAGGGCGTCCACCATCTTCTCCTGGTGACCGTGGGCGGTGTCGATGACGAGCACGTCGGCCCCCGCGTCGAGCAGCGCTGCGGCCTTCGCGGCGACATCGCCGTTGACCCCGACCGCTGCCGCGATGCGCAGCCCGCCGCCGGCGTCGACCGCGGGGGAGTAGAGGTGGGCCCGGAGGGCGCCGGACCGGGTGAGGATGCCGACGAGGTTGCCTGCCGGATCGACCACGGGGGCCAGTCGGCGACGGGCGTGCGAGAGGGTGTCGAAGGCCTCCTCGACGTCGACGCCGTCGGGCACGGTGACCATCGCGCGCACCATGACGTCGGTGAGCTGGGTGAAGCGGTCGACACCGGTGAGGTCGGTCTCGGTCACCAGGCCCACCGGTCGCTCGCCGTCGAGGACGACCGCGGCGCCGTGCGCCCGCTTGTGCAGCAACACGAGGGCCTCGCCCGCCGTGGTGGTGGGGGCCAAGGTGATGGGGGTGTCGTAGATCAGGTGGCGCGACTTCTGCCATGCGATCACGTCGCGCACGATCTCGACGGGGATGTCTTGCGGGATGACCGTGATGGCGCCCCGGCGGGCCGTCGTCTCCGCCATCCGGCGCCCGGCGACGGCGGTCATGTTGGCCACGACGAGCGGGATCGTGGTGCCCGTGCCGTCCGAGCTCGACAGGTCCACGTCCAGGCGGCTGGTCACCGATGAGCGACCCGGCACCATGAACACGTCGTCGTAGGTGAGATCCGTCTGCGGCAGGAGGTCGTTGAGGAAGCGCACCTCGCCAGCCTAGGCGCGCACACCGTCGCCTCCGCCGTCTCGCACCATGAGACGACCCCCTCAGGAGGTTGGGGGCGTTCTCCACAGGGCCCGGCCTCCCGTCCAGTCGGCTGTCCACAGACGCCGTCCATCGCCCGTGCTGGCGGCTCGTCGGTCGTGCACAGCGGCGCGAGGTTCTCCACCGATCGTCCACAGGTTCGTGCACAGGCGGTAGTTCGGGGGTGATGGGTCGGCTTCGATCAGTTCTTCCAAAACGCTTGCGCGCTAGAGTGATAAGCCGATAGACATCTCCTACGCCGCCAGTTGGGGCGGGGCACGAGGATCGGGGTGAAACCCGGTCCGGTAGGGCTCCGAACCGCCGGTGGCGGGCGGTTGGGAGATCGAGGACCTACACCGAGCGGGCAACCGCGCGGCGACGCAGATGACGGTGCGTCGAGGGCCAGCGAACCCGGTCGTGCGAGTTCTTCGTTCGAGGCTCCCGGCGACTTCGGTCACCGGATCGGCCGAGACGGGCGGGCGTCATCCCGGTGGGTGCGTGAACCGCTCTGGCGGTGATCGTGACCGCAGCACGCGAATGCGAGGCCCCTCCACCTCATACGTGGAGGGGCCTCGACCTTTTGCCCGGGCACCCGATGCGCGAGGCTCCGGCGGTCCTGGCCGACCCCGATGAGGCAGGATCGGCGCCGTGAGTCTCATGGCATCCTCGCCCGCCGACGCGGCCCGTCGCTCCGGCCTGCGCCGGATGCGGGTCGTCGCCGTGTCCCTCCTCGGCCTGGCCGCGCTCATCTTCCTCGCGACGCTGCGCCTGGACCATGACGGGGTCTGGGGCTACGTCAACACCGCGGCAGAGGCGGCGATGGTCGGAGCGCTCGCCGACTGGTTCGCCGTGACAGCGCTGTTCCGGCATCCGCTCGGCCTGCCGATCCCGCACACCGCCATCATTCCCAAGCGCAAGAACGAGATCGGGCGCAATCTCCAGGAGTTCGTCACCGAGAACTTCCTCACCGAGGACATCGCGCGGGAGCGCCTCGCCGCCGCGCACGTGGGTGAGCGGGCAGGGGCCTGGCTGCTCGAGCCGAGCAACCGCCGGCGCGTGATGACCGAAGCCGTGCGGGTCGGTCGGGCCGGGCTGGGGCGTCTCACCGACGAGGAGGTGCGGGCCGTCGTCGAGGACTTCCTCGTGCCCAGGCTCGTCCAGGAGCCGGTCGCGCCCATCGCCGGGGCACTCCTCGACGGGGTCGTCGCCGAGCAGACCCACCACGGCCTGGTCGACCTCGCGCTCGAGCAGCTGCACGACTGGCTGGCTGACAACCCGGGCACGTATGCCGCGGTGCTGGGTGAGCGGGCGCCGTGGTGGTCCCCGCCCTGGGTCGACGACAAGGTCATCGGCTGGACCTACCAGCAGGTGCTCGCCTGGATCGACGACATCCGCACGACACCGGGGCACCCCGCGCGCCAGGCCTTCGACGACCTGCTGCGCCGCCTCGCCCGCGACCTCCAGTCCGAGCCCGAGGTGATGGCCCGCGCCGAGGCGCTGAAGGAACGGCTGTTGACCCACCCGCAGGTGCCGGTGACGGCGGTCGGGCTGTGGCACTCCTTCCGCAGTGCGCTCACCACCGCGATGGATGACGACTCCTCCTACTTCCATGTGCGGGGTGACGAGTTGCTCGAGCACCTCGGCCGCCACCTCGTCGAGGACGAGGTGTGGCGCGGCCGCCTGGAGGCGCGGCTCGGGGAAGCGGTCTCGTTCTTCGTCAACACCTACGGCACCGAGTTGACCGAGGTCATCTCGGTCACCGTCGACCGGTGGGATGGCAAGGAGGCGGCCGAGCGCATCGAGCTGCACGTGGGGCGCGACCTCCAGTTCATCCGGATCAACGGCACCATCGTCGGGGCCCTCGCGGGCGTGGTGATCCACGCGCTCGCCCAGCTCCTCGGCTGACCCACCCCACAGACCCGTCGAAAGGGAGATGACACGCCGTCTGCATCATCGAGCGCGGCATCGGCGCCACTCTCGACCGGAAGGTGGGGGCCACAGCAGCCGCACAGCCGATCGAGGGCCTCCTCCCCGGCATCCGGTCGATCGTTCACTTATGGCCACCACGGCGCACGCGCCAACGACCGCCACACCCGTCCGCGAGCTCATCGCCGAGCTCGCCCGCACCGAGGACCAGCTGCGCGGCTGCCGACGGAGTGGGAGCACCCCGGGCCAGCGAGCAGCACGGCGGCGCCAAGGCCAGATCCTCGACGTGCTGCATCATCGCTGAGTCACTCCCGCACCGGGGCCGCCCTCGCCCAGGGTTCCGCCTTGGCTCGCCGCGGAGTGCAGGACAACCTGGTTGCCGGGGCCGTTGGGCGATGATCCTCGCCGACGACCTCGACAGCATCCGGATCGCGTTCGACGAAGACTCCCAGACCATCCTGCGTATCCTTCGGGCCCACCCGGCTGCTCGGGTCGGCGGGCCGGTGGCTCTCTGGTTGCTCCTGGCCCCCGCGTTCCCGGCCCTCGCGCGGCGCGCCGACAAGGGGTGCCCGGTCAGGAGGCCTTCGTTGGGAGCGGGAAGAACATGCTCGTGCGCCGTTGGTAGTCGGGGTAGCCCGCTCGCTTGGCCATCTCGGACTCCAACAGCCTCGCGCCCGTCGCGAACGCGAGGAAGTAGGTCATGAGGACCGGCGAGAGCACCGTCAGCACCCCGGGCCACGTCTCGGCAGCGATGAGGAAGAGCCCCCACCAGGCGGCGGAGTCGCCGAAGTAGTTGGGATGCCGGGTCCAGGCCCACAGACCGCGGTCCATGATCTGGCCCGTGGTGGATGGATCGGCCTTGAACGAGGCGAGTTGCGCGTCGCCGACCGCCTCGAAGGTCACGCCGATGAGCCAGACGAGCACCCCGAGAGCCGCGATCCATCCGACCGGTTGGTTCGTGGCAGCGGCCACCTGCACCGGCAGCGACACGAACCACGCCGCCACCCCCTGCACGAGGAAGACCTTGCGCACGGCGAACCCGAAGCGTTGCCCCTCGGGCGCCTCGGCGAGGATCTTCTCGTAGCGCGGATCCTCACCCGCCCCGAGCGCTCGGCGCCGGATGTGCCACGCGAGCCGGCCCCCCCACGCGGTGACGAGCAACGCAATGAGGAGCGAGCGCCCGGAACCGGTGCCCACGGCATACGAGACCCACGCGATGAGGACGAAGAGCAGCCCCCAGGTGATGTCGACGACGCTCACCTTCCCCAGGCGGCGGGCCACCAGGGCGGTGAGCACCATCGCCAGGGTCGCGGCGATCAGGCTGGCTCCGACGACGTGGAGGAGGTCCGTCGCCATCAGCGCGCGGGGTCGGGCTCACGCCTGGCGTGGAGCGGCACCGAGCCCTCCTGCCGGAGCAGAAGCTCCTGTCGGCCCGCCGGCTGCCGGCATCCCCGCAGCACGCCCCTTGGAAAGCTCGGCCGAGGAGCTCCGCCGGTTGGCCCGAGCGGTCTTCGAGAGCTCCATGACGGCCCCCACGAGGTCACCGCCGAGCGAGCGCACCTGAAGTTCCTCCAGCACCCGCGGGGTGGCTCCGCGGCCAGCCAGCCACAACGGCTGGGTGCGGCCCAGCTCCCGCAGTGCGATGGAGTGGTCGCGGAACCCGTTGGGCCGACGCGATGCCATGACGATGGCATCGGCCTGGATCATCCGCACCGCGGCCGCGACGGACGTGATCGGGGTGTCGGGTCCGAGGTAGCGAACTCGCCACCCCGAGCGACCGAGCAGCACCCCAAAACTCAGCAGCACGATGTCGTGGAACTCACCGGGTGGGCAGGCCAGCACGGCGATCGGCCCGGACCCCACGCCCCAGGTGAGCGACAGGGCTCCCAGCCGACGTCGGACCAGGCTGCTGGCGAAGTGCTCCTGGGCGATACCGAAACGCCCCATCTCCCACTGCTCACCGATCCGCACGAACAGCGGCAGGATCACGTCGGTGATGGCGCTCTCCGCGGAGCGCTCGAGGAACGAGGTGTCGAGGATGGCGTGAGCCCGGTCCTCGTCGAGGGCGGAGACGGCGTCGAGCAGCTGTGTGACGAGCACCTGGGGGTCATTGCGCACAGAGGGGAGGTCGGTGTCATGGTCGTGGGCCGCAGGCGAGGTGGAGCCGTGCGGGGTTGACGTCGCTGAAGGGGCGCGAGTCGAGGGTGTGGCTCCGTTGCCCCGGCCCACGCCACCGGAGTCGTGCGCGGACAGGTCCAGACCGGCGCTGGCCGACGTGCCGGTGCGCTCGGCCTCGAGCACCCGCCGGGATGCCTCGACAGCGCTGACGCCGGCCGATCGCAGTGCCACGACCTCGCGCACCCGTCGCTCGTCCTCCCAGCCGTAGAGTCGGTAGCCACCCGCGGACCGCCCAGGTCGCAGCAGCCCATATCGACTCTCCCAGGCGCGCAGCACATGGGTGGTGACGCCCACCTTCGTGGCGAGCTCACCAATCCGCATGGTGGGTGGCATCGAACTTCTCACAGGCGACACCGTAGCCGGGTGCCGCAGATTTGACAAACATTTGACGAAACTGACCGGAGGCGTCTAACGTCATGCCAATGCCAGCCCCTGCACGTGATACACCCCCCGTGCGCCCGGAGCGGATCGCCGTCATCGGAGCCGGTGTCTCAGGCCTCACGGCCGCCTACCTGCTCTCGGCCCAGCACGACGTGACCCTCTACGAGTCCGACGCCCGCCTCGGTGGCCACGCTCACACGCACACGGTGCCGACGGCGATCGGAGACCTTCGGGTCGACAGCGGTTTCATCGTCCACAACGACCGCACCTACCCCCTGCTGCGTCGGCTCTTCGCCGAGCTGGGCGTGCAGGCCCGAGACACCGAGATGTCGATGAGCATCCGCGACGACGCCACCGGCACCGAGTACGCGGGCGGTCGCGGGGTCAAGGGTTTCCTGGCGAGACCCAGCCAGCTGCTCGACCGTGACTTCATCGGCATGCTGCGCTCGGTGCGTCGCTTCCAGGCCCTGGCCCAGGCCTTCCTGGCCGAGACCGACGACGAGGACACCACCACCTACGGCGACTTCATCAGGGACGGCGGGTTCCCGGCATCGTTCACGACGCTGTATGCCGTGCCACTGGTCGCGTGCGTCTGGTCCAGCGGTGGCGAGGAGGCGATGGACTACCCCGCGCGCTACCTGTTCCGGTTCCTCGAGCACCACGGCATGCTCAGCATCGGCGACTCCCCGCAGTGGATGACCGTCGTCGGTGGCTCCGCCGCCTATGTCGACGCCCTCGCGGCGCGACTGCCCACGGTGCGCTCCGGCGATGCGGTCACCTCGGTGCTCCGGACCGACAGTGGAGTCGAGCTCCGCACGGCGACAGGCCGTCTCGACCGCCACGACCGGGTCGTGCTCGCCCTTCACGCCGACGACGCCCTGGGCATCCTCGCCGACCCCACCTCCGAGGAGAAGGACGTGCTGGGAGCGTTTTGCTACAGCCAGAACGAGACCGTGCTGCACCGCGACGGCTCACTCATGCCGCGTGCCAGGTTGGCCCGCTCCTCATGGAACTACCTCGTCGGCACTGATCCGTCGCAGGGCGCGATCGTCACGTACTGGATGAACCGCCTCCAGGGGCTGCCCGCCGAGGAGCCCTTCTACGTCACGCTCAACGCCACCGAGCGCATCGACCCGTCGAGCGTCGTTGCGACCATGCAGTACCGACACCCGCTCTACGACCTCGGGGCCGTGCAGGCGCAGCGTCGCCTCCCCGAGCTCACGACGCCGCGCACCACCTACGCCGGCGCCTACCACGGGTGGGGTTTCCACGAGGACGGGTGCCGGTCCGGGGTCGAGGCTGCCGCGGCATTCGGGGTGACGTGGTGACATCCGTCGCCGACCTCCCCACGCTTCCGGCCCTCGTCGTGGGACACGTGCACCACACGCGCCACCGACCGGTCGTGCACTCCTTCTCCAACCGGCACTACCAGTGGCTCGTCGACCTCGAGCACATGCCACGCCTACCTCTGTGGGCTCGGCCGCTGGCGAGGTTCCGGGCGGAGGACCACCTGGCTGGAGCTC
>JBDSVV010000075.1:0-4179 GCA_039927035.1 Ornithinibacter sp.
CGGCAAGCCGGCCAAGAAGCTGACGGTGCCCGAGTCGGCGATGCTGGCGGCGATCCTGAACTCGCCGAACTACCTCAAGCCCGACCGCTTGGCTGCGGGGCGCGATGCCCTGATCGAGCGCTATGACTACGTCCTGAAGGGCATGGTCTCGATGGGCAACCTCGAGGCCACCGAGGCCGAGAAGTCCTACGGCAAGCTCCCCAAGCTGGCCAAGGCCAAGACGAGCAACATCTACGAGGGCCAGCGCGGTTTCATGCTCACGATGGTCAAGGACGAGCTCAACCGGATCGGGTTCGATGACACCGAGATCGACTCGGGCGGCCTGCGGGTCGAGACCACGTTCACCAAGAAGGCGATGAAGGCAGCCGAGGACGGCGTGCTCGCCGAACGCCCGCAGGGACTCAAGGCGCTCCATGTGGCCACGGCATCGGTCGACGTGAAGACCGGCGCGCTGATGGGCGTCTACGCCGGTCAGGACTATCTCGAGAGCCAACTGAACTGGGCCAAGCTCGGTGGATCCCCGGGCTCAGCGTTCAAGCCGTTCGCGCTCGCGGCGGCGATCAAGGCGGGGTTCGCCCTCAAGGACACCTTCGACGGCAACTCCCCGTACACCTTCAAGAACGGCAGCAAGGTCGTCAACGAGGGCCCGGGGGAGGGCATCGACTACGGCTCGGCCATCAGCCTGACCAAGGCCACCGAGGACTCGGTGAACACTGCCTACTCCGATCTGACCGAGTCCTTGCCCAACGGTCCCCAAGACATCCTCGACATGGCCGTGGCTCTGGGAGTTCCCCGCAAGACCAGCGGGTTGGAGGCCAACGACGCCATCGCGCTCGGCTCGGCCACCATCAGCCCGATCACCATGGCCAACGCCTACGCGACGATCGCCAACGGCGGGGTGCACCATGACTGGTTCACGGTCAAGAATGTCTCCCGCTCCTCGGACAACAAGTTGCTGTGGCGAGCACCACGCAAGACCGACAGGGTGCTCTCGGAGGACGTCGCGAGCGACGTCAGCTACGCACTGCAGCAGGTGGTGGCGAGTGGTACCGGCGCCAACGCCCAAGCGCTCGGCCGACCGGCCGCAGGCAAGACCGGTACGGCGACCAACGACGACGGCGACGTGTCCTCGTCGTGGTTCGTCGGCTACACCCCCCAGGTCGCCACTGCGGTGATGTACGTCCGCGGCAAGGGGAACGGCGCCCTCAACGGCTACCTGTCGAGCTACTTCGGCGCGAACTTCCCGACCTATACCTGGCGCGCCGTCATGCAGCGCCTGCTGGAGGGGGTGTCGTCTGAGGACTTCCCGCCGCCGGCCAACCTCGACGGCCAGGCTCCTGCTGACGGCCACGCGCCCTACACCCCGCCGCCCCCCAAGCCCACGAAGACGGCCACCAAGCCGCCCAAGCCGCAGAAGACCGCCACGCCGCAGCCGCCGAAGGCGCAGCCCTCGCAGCCGCCGAAGGCCCAGCCTTCCCAGCCTTCCCAGCCGAATCAGTCGCAGGGGAGCCAGCCGAAGTGTGACAAGTCAGACCCCACCTGCACCAAGCCGTGAGCGTCACCCCCACGCGGGAGGACCCGCTCGCTCGTCGGATGAGCGAGATCGTGGGCGGGCCAGCTGGGGGGCACGCGCTCGCTCACCGGTGGTGGGTGCCGGTGCGTGTCGTGATGGCCGTCTTCGTCGTGGTGTTCACGCTGGCGGTGGTCCAACACCAGCCGTGCCTGAAGACCAACTGGTCGGGGGACCAGGCGCGCTACGCGAAGATGTGCTACTCCGACGTGCCCTACCTCTACACCGCGCGCGGGTACGCCGAGGGTCTGTGGCCCTACGCGGACACCGCGGGCCGCTACGCGGTGACCGAGTACCCGGTCGGCATCTCCTACCTCGCCTGGGTCGCGGCCCAGCTCACCGAGCTCGATCCCAGCGGACCGCCGCTCTCGGCGCGACACCTCGGCGATCCGGCCCAGCTGTGGGCCCAACCAGGGATGACCAAAGAGGTCAACACCTACTTCCTGATCACCGCGTTGCTGCTGTTCGGATTCGGCCTGCTGGCTACCTGGTTCCTGGCGCGTGCACACCCCGGAAGACCCTGGGACGCGCTGTACTTCGCTCTGTCTCCCTCATTGCTGATGACGGGGTTGATCAACTGGGACCTGATGGCGGTCGCCCTGGTCGCTGGCGCGCTCTGGGCCTGGGGGCGCGGACGACCCCTGCTCAGCGGGGTGCTCCTCGGGCTGGGGGCAGCGACCAAGCTCTACCCCCTCTTCCTGCTGGGCCCGATCCTGGTGGTGGCCTGGCGCCACCGGCGGATGCGCTGGTTCGTGCTCGCCGCGGGCGGTGCGGTCATCTCCTGGGTCCTGGCCAACGTCCCTGCCTGGGTCAGTGGTTGGGACCGGTGGAAGGTCTTCTGGACCTTCAACTCCGACCGCGGAGCCGACCTGGGTTCGCTCTGGCTGGTCCTCCAGCACGCGGGCCACAGCGTTACCCCGCAGACGATCAACGCCTGGTCGTGGGCCGCGTTCGGGGGGATCTGCCTGGCCGTCGCGGTGCTGGGACTGCGGGCGGCCCACCCGCCGCGCGTGGCGCAGCTGGCCTTTCTGGTCGTCGCGGGCTTCCTGCTGGTCAACAAGGTCTACTCGCCGCAGTACGTCCTGTGGCTGCTGCCCCTGGCAGTGCTGGCACGTCCTCGATGGCGAGACCTGCTCATCTGGCAGGCCGGCGAGCTGGTCTACCTGGCCGCGGTGTGGATGTACCTCGGCGGGTGGCTGGAGTCGTCCGCCGGTGAAGACGTTCCGGCCTACGACCTCGCGATCTGGGTGCGGGTCGCCGCACAGCTCTACCTGATCGTCGTGGTGGTCCGCGACATCGTGTGGACCGAGTACGACCCCGTCCGGGCCCAGCGGTTGCCCACCTCGGGCTAGCTGATCTCCACCTGGTCGAAGTCGGTCGCGGTGAACCTGACCCTGCACGCGACCTCCTCGCCCACCTCGGGCACGGCGACGCCGGAGGGCAGGAACAACATCGAGGCCTGCATGTGGGGAGGTTCCGCGAAGAGCCGTTGCTTCCCGGCGACGATGAACGGTGACCGCACCAGCCCGGCCGCGTCCAGGCCGCCCCTGGCGACCGAGGCGGCCCGGGACCGGAGGGTCGCCTCTCCGGTCGGTGCCTCGAGCCCGATCCCGTGAGCGGTGCCGCCGGAGACGACCAGGATGGTGCCATGACGTGGCGCTGAGCGTCCGCGGTAGCCGTAGGTGTCTCCGCGCCTGACCTCGTGCGCGTCGAGAACGGTGGCCCGCACGGAGAGCGCACCGCGGTCGCCGAGCCATAGCGAGGTGCCGATGCGGGGCCGAAAGGAGAAGTCGGGATAGCGCTGCCCCAGAAGCTCGAGCTCGACCTCGCTGAGGTGGGAGACCCAGATCCTGCGGGTCTTGAGACCGGCGGCCACGACGTCGTTGACATGCCGTTCGACCTCGCTGAGGTGGGCGGTCCCCTGGGCGCTCTGCGCGAGGGGGAGGTGCAGTGCCACTCCCTCCACCTGGACACCCCCGAGTCGGGCCACCAGCGCGCCGGCCTCGCGCAGCTGGGCAGCCGTGAAGCCGTGGCGGCGCATCGAGGTCATCCGCTCCAGGGCGACGCGCGGTCGCGTTCCGCTGGTCCTGCCGTGCTCCGCGAGCGCCGTGAGGTCCTCCAGGCGCCCGACGGTGTGGATCACGCGGGGGTCGCCCGGCATCGGGTTGAAGGGTCGCCACGGCGTGAGCACCAGCAGCGACCCGCCGTAGCGCTGCTCGACCTCGGGGAGCTCCTCGTAGGTGCCGACGGCCAGGGTGTCGACGCCCAACCACTGGGCCTTGCGCGCCAGCCGGGCCAGGCCGAAGCCGTAGCCGTTGCCCTTCACCACGGGTACCAGGGTGTGGTGGTGGTCGTGCAGGTCGCGCAGATGGGTGCGCCAGCGGTCACCGTCGACACGGAGAATCAGTGGCACCGGCTCATCCCCGCCGCTTCATGTACAGCTCGAACGCCTTGTAGATGGGTCGGTTCAGCGCGAGATCCCACTCCCCGGCGTACTCGACGGCCTCACCGCCGGTGCCCACCTTGAACTGGATCAGGCCGACGTGGCCGTCGTCCGCGTCGAGTGTGGCGGTGATGCCACGGAGGTCGTAGATGTGGGCACCAGCCGC
>JBDSVV010000076.1:0-6091 GCA_039927035.1 Ornithinibacter sp.
CGTCGCGCCACCGACCCCGACGGGACCCGGACACGGCAACGGGCGGCCCCGGAGCCTCACGCTCCGGGCCGCCCGCTGTCGTGTCCGGGGCGTGCCGGGGTCGGTGCCTCGACGTAGGGTTGGCCTCGACATGAGCACCCTCTTCGACGGCCTCGACTTCGGCGACGCGCGGCGTGGTCCGGCACCCGACGCGACCTCGAGCGCAAGCGCCCGTGCGGCGCTGGTCAACGAGGCAGGCGTGCCCACGTGGGCCGAGGCCGCCGCCGCCGGCACCGGTCCGGAGGGTGGCCCGGCCCGTCGTGGAGTGCCTGACGTGCAGGAGCTCCTCGCGGGGCTCAACCCGCAGCAGCGCGAAGCGGTGCTGCATGAGGGCCCACCGCTGCTCATCGTGGCCGGCGCGGGCTCGGGCAAGACCCGGGTGCTCGCCCACCGCATCGCCTACCTGCTCGCCGACCGTGGCGCCCAGCCGGGGCAGATCCTCGCCATCACCTTCACCAACAAGGCCGCGGCCGAGATGCGTGAGCGTGTCGAGGGGCTGGTCGGCCCCCGGGCCAGGGCGATGTGGGTGCTCACCTTCCACAGCGCCTGCGTGCGCATCCTGCGGCGTGAGGCCGACAGGGTGGGCATGCGCTCGACCTTCTCGATCTACGACGCTGCGGACTCGCAGCGCCTGATGTCGATGGTGCTGCGTGACATGGATCTCGATCCCAAGCGGTACAACCCGCGGTCCTTCAGCCACCAGGTCTCCAACCTCAAGAACGAGCTGATCGACGAAGAGACGTATGCCGGTCGGGTCGGTGAGGCGAGCCCGCACCAGGAGCAGGTGCTGGCGGAGGCCTACACGGCATACCAACGTCGCCTCCGGCAGGCCAACGCGCTGGACTTCGACGACCTCATCATGACCACGGTCCACATCTTCCAGGCGTTCCCCGACGTCGCCGAGCACTACCGCAGACGGTTCCGGCACGTCATGGTCGATGAGTACCAGGACACCAACCACGCCCAGTACCAGCTCGTCAAGGAGCTCGTCGGTGCGGAGGAGACCCGCAGCGAGCATGGGGTCGAGCCCAGCGAGCTCGTCGTCGTCGGTGACGCCGACCAGTCGATCTACGCCTTCCGAGGGGCGACGATCCGCAACATCGAGGAGTTCGAGGCCGACTACCCCCGGGCTCGCACGATCCTGTTGGAGCAGAACTACCGGTCCACGCAGACCATCCTGCGGGCAGCCAACGCCGTGATCTCCCGCAACGAGTCCCGGCGCAAGAAGGACCTGTGGAGCGAGAGCGGCGACGGTGCCTCGATCACGGGTTACGTCGGTGACAACGAGCACGACGAGGCGTCGTTCGTGGCGCGCACCATCGACCGGCTCGGCGACGATCACGGGGTACGTCCCGGTGACGTCGCGGTGTTCTACCGCACCAACGCCCAGTCCCGCGCCCTCGAAGAGGTCTTCGTGCGGGTCGGGCTGCCCTACAAGGTGGTCGGTGGCACGCGCTTCTACGAGCGGCGCGAGGTGAAGGACGCCCTCGGCTACCTGCGAGTGCTCTCCAACCCCACTGACACCGTCAACATCCGACGCATCGTCAACGTGCCCAAGCGCGGCATCGGCGACCGGGCGCAGGCGTGTGTCGCAGCGCTCGCCGAGCGCGAGCGGATCCCGTTCATCGCGGCGCTCGGTCGCCCAGAGGACGCACCCGGGATCGCGACCCGGTCGGTGGCCGCGATCAAGGGCTTCACCGCCCTGCTCGAGAGCCTGGGGCGGGTCCGCGACGACGACGACGCGGGGGTTTCCGACCTTCTGGAGGCGATCCTCGACCGATCGGGCTACCTCGCCGAGCTCCGAGCCAGTCACGACCCCCAGGACGAGACCCGCGTGGAGAACCTCGCCGAACTCGTCGCGGTGGCGCGCGAGTTCGACGAAGCGCGCCGCGAGACCGGTGAGGTCGTCAGCCTCGAGGACTTCCTCGAGCAGGTGTCCCTCGTCGCCGACGCCGACGAGATCCCCGACTCCGCCGAGGCTGAGGCCGCGGGGGTCGTCACCCTGATGACGTTGCACACCGCGAAGGGGCTGGAGTTCCCCGTCGTGTTCCTCACCGGCATGGAGGACGGCACCTTCCCACACATGCGGAGCCTGGCCGACCCCAAGGAGCTCGAGGAGGAGCACCGGCTCGCCTATGTCGGCATCACCCGGGCCCGCGAGAGGCTGCACCTCTCCCGGACCGCGATCCGCTCGGCGTGGGGTGCGCCGCAGTACAGCCCCCCCTCACGCTTCCTCGACGAGATCCCCGCAGAGCTGGTGACGTGGGAGCGTGAGCTCTCGGGTGCCGCGGCCATCGGTCGGCGGGACCAACGGCCTGCTGTGGCGACCCTTGCGGCGCGGCCGGGGGTCCGGTCACCGGGCAACCGACCCATCATCATGCTTGCCGCAGGTGACCGGGTGACCCACGACACCTATGGGCTGGGCAGCGTCGTGCGCACCCTGGGGGAGGGGGAGAAGACTCAGGCGGAGGTCGACTTCGGAGGAGAGCTGGGGGTCAAGCGCTTCGTGCTGCGCTTCGCACCGCTCGAGAAACTCTGAGCCCCAAGGCAGCAGAGGCCCGCGCAGGACGCGAGCCCGGCGGCCGCAGCCTCAGAGGAGACCTTTGGAGCGCAGCCATGGTTCGGGAGGGAGCGGGTCGTTGCTCGCGGCCGACTTCTGCATCTCGAAGTGAAGGTGTGGGCCGAAGG
Source organism: Ornithinibacter sp. (assembly GCA_039927035.1). Classification (GTDB taxonomy): domain Bacteria; phylum Actinomycetota; class Actinomycetes; order Actinomycetales; family Dermatophilaceae; genus Fodinibacter. The sequence goes on from JBDSVV010000076.1 coordinate 2,728, forward strand.
AGTGGCCCGTGTTGCCCACGAGACCCACGAGCTGACCCGGCATCACCGTCTGGCCCTCGGTCACCAGGCGCTTGCTCAGGTGGGCGTACCAGGAGATGCTGCCGTCCCAGTACTGGATCTCCACCTTGTTGCCGAAACCGGAGCTGTAGAACGAGCCGATGACCGTGCCCTTGGACATCGCGTAGGTCGGGGTTCCCATGGGTGCCCCGAGGTCGATGCCTTGGTGGATCCGGCCCCAGCGCCACCCGAAGCTGGAGGTGATGTTCCAGACCTTGATCGGACGCACCCACGCCTTTCCCTCGCGCTCGGCCCTGTCGGCGGCCTGCTTCGCCGCCGCGGCCTTGGCTTGGGCTGCCTTCTTCGCCGCCGCGGCCTTGGCCTGGGCCGCCTTCTTCGCCGCCGTTGCCTTGGCCTGGGCGGCGAGCACGGCCCGCTGGGCGTCGCGTGTGGCCTTGACCTGCGCCTCGGCTCGACCCTGGATGGCAGCGCTCTGCAGGGTGGCGTCCTGTCGGCGCAGCGCGAGGTTGGTCACCATCTCCTCGTCGACGGCCTGCTGGGTGCGAGCCATCGCTGACTGCTGGCCGGAGACGCTCAGGGTCAGCGGGGCGGAGGTCAGGGGCGCCGAATCCGCGACGGATGCACCGGTCGCCGTCACCACGAGGGCCGCGGCTGCCGCGGTGGGCAGCACGAAGCCGTGGCTGAACGCTCTCGGGAACCGGAGGCCAGCGCGGCCGGCAGCATGGCGCGCGGCATGATGGCGTCCTTGGTAGGACCGGGGACTCACGACAGGGTGACCTCATCAGAGGGGCGGTGGGGCTCGTACACCGTAGCGTGACCATTCCGTGACACAAACCCCCAACCTGAGAATCTGTGGATGACGATTCTCAGGAAGGGATCCACAGGCGCCTGACCTGCGGGGCTGTAGCGACAGTGATTCCCGTCACACTGGTCGGTGGCGTGACCAGCGGTTCAGATGTCTCGGGTCAGGGGAGTGACGCCGGTGCGGGACGTGCTGCCCTGGGTGTCGAGGTGGGCCAACGCGCTGGAGATGCCGTGCACCACCTCGCCGAGCATCGGGAGGGTCAGGTGACCCGCGCCGTGCAGGGCGATGTTGCGCGCCGCGAGGTCGCGGTGCCGCAGGGCGGCGGAGCGCTGCGGGATGATCGCGATGTCGCTGTCGGACCAGTAGGAGATGAAACGGGTGCGGCAGCCTCGCACCGGTCGGGCCAGCTCCCGCATCAACCCGCTGCCGGGACGCATCTGCTGCATGAGCCGGGTCGGGACGGCGTATGCCGTGAACGTGCCGGTGTGCGGGCTCCCGAGGGTCACCAGGGTGTGCACTCGCGCGTCGCCGCCGAGTCGGGTGACGTAGTAGCGCGCGATGAGCCCGCCCAGGCTGTGTCCGATGATGTGGATGCGCTCGAACCCGGTCTCCTCCACGATCGTCTCGACCTCCTCGGCCAGACCCGCAGCCGCGGACCGCACGTCGGTGAGCACCGTCGCGTAGTTCATCGCGAAGACGTTGGAGAACCCACGGCGGGTCAACCCGCGCCTCAGGAGGGTGAAGATCGAGCGGTTGCTCACGATGCCGTGCACGAGAAGGATCGGCGTGCCAGCAGCCTCCACGTCGGAGACGAGCAGGCCGCGCTGCACCGGCGGCAGGTGCTCTACGCGGTTGACCTCCCCACGCCGCCGAACGCGGCCCCCGACCAGTCCGAGGGGCCAGGTCGCGACGTGGGCGGCCAGCCAAGCGGTCTCCACCACTGCGCCTGCCACCACGGCCGGGTCGATGACGAATGCGACCGCAGTGCTCGCGGCGCCGAGGGCGTGCGCGAGCACCGACGCCTGCTCCGGTGCAGGGGCCTCGACGGGATGCGCGGCACGCGGCCGGGAGGGTGACGCCATGGCCGGCTCACTGTATGGCCCGCCCGGCCGCTGGCGGTGGGCTTCGGGAAAGGTGACCGCCATGCGGTCCCCGCGACCCGAGAGGTGACCCCGCGGGGGTGTGAGGCGCCACAGGTGCGGAGCGGGCGGCATCCGGTCCCTGTCCTGCCGGTCGGCGCACACCCCGACCGTTCGGGTGGGCGATCACCCTCCCCGACGAGCTCGGCTGGGTCTCGGCGGCCCGTCGGCGTTAGGCTCCGCAGCGGACAGTCTTCCCGCTCACCCCCGACAGTGAGGATGGATCGCCTCGTGGATCTCTTCGAGTACCAGGCCCGTGACGTGTTCGAGAAGCACGGCGTGCCCGTGCTCGCAGGAGCGGTCGCCACCACCCCGGAGGAGGCCCGAGCGGCAGCCGAGCGGATCGGCACGGCCAGCGGCGGGGTCACCGTCGTCAAGGCGCAGGTCAAGGTCGGGGGCCGCGGCAAGGCCGGCGGGGTCAAGGTCGCGAAGACCGTCGACGAGGCGGAGGAGCACGCTCGCGCGATCCTGGGCATGGACATCAAGGGCCACACGGTGCACAAGGTGATGGTCGCCCAGGGCGCCCAGATCGCCGAGGAGTACTACTTCTCCATCCTCCTCGACCGCGCCAACCGCAGCTATCTCGCGATGTGCAGCGTCGAGGGAGGCGTCGAGATCGAGCAGCTCGCCGTGGAGCGCCCCGAAGCCCTCGCCCGCATAGCGGTGGACCCCAATGTGGGGGTCGACGAGGCCAAGGCCCGTGAGATCGTCGACGCGGCGGGCTTCGACGCGGAGACCGCCGCGAAGGTGGTGCCGGTGCTGCAGAGCCTGTGGACCGTCTACCGCGAGGAGGACGCGACGCTCGTCGAGGTCAACCCGCTGGTCAAGACGCAGGACGGCGACATCATCGCCCTCGATGGCAAGGTCACCCTCGACGCCAACGCCGACTTCCGCCATCCCGACCACGAGGCCCTCGAGGACAGCGCGGAGACGGACCCGTTGGAGGCGGCGGCCAAGGAGAAGGGCCTCAACTACGTCAAGCTCGACGGGTCGGTCGGCATCATCGGAAACGGCGCGGGCCTGGTGATGAGCACCCTGGACGTCGTGGCGTATGCCGGGGAGGAGTTCCCGGGATCGCCCAGGCCGGCCAACTTCCTCGACATCGGCGGCGGCGCCTCCGCCGAGGTCATGGCCAACGGGCTGCACATCATCCTCGGCGACGAGCAGGTGAAGTCGGTCTTCGTCAACGTCTTCGGCGGCATCACCTCGTGCGACGCCGTCGCCACGGGCATCGTCGGCGCGCTGCAGGCGTTGGGCGAGGAGGCCACCAAGCCGCTGGTCGTGCGGCTCGACGGCAACAACGTCGAGGAGGGCCGGCGCATCCTCGCCGAGGCCAACCACCCGCTGGTGAGCATCGAAGAGACCATGGACGGTGCGGCCCGCAGGGCTGCCGAGCTGGCTT
>JBDSVV010000077.1:0-7139 GCA_039927035.1 Ornithinibacter sp.
ACGTCCTGCACGAGCAGGCGCGCTTCGCCAGTGCGCTCGCCGAGGTCGACACTGTCAGCAGCGTGCTGCCCTTCGGGGTGAGCAAGGGCAAGGACACCCTCGCCTTCCAGATCGTGCCGACCACCGGCCCCGCCGACCCGCAGACCAAGGCGACCCTGCGGGCCATCCAGCTCCGCGGTGACCTCCTGAAGCGATACACCAACACCGAGATCGGGCTGACCGGTGCCACCGTGGCCAACGTCGAGATCTCCGAGCGGCTCGGAGCTGCCCTGCCCGCCTACCTCGCGGTGGTCGGCGGCCTGTCGCTGGTCATCCTCATGCTCGTCTTCCGCTCGATCGTCGTCCCCGTCATCGCGACCTCAGGCTTCCTGCTCTCGGTGACTGCGGCATTCGGGGCGACCGTGGCAGTGCACCAGTGGGGGTGGCTCGGCGCGGTCTTCGACGTGACGCAGCCGGGCCCGCTGCTGTCGTTCATGCCGATCATCCTCATCGGCGTGCTGTTCGGCCTGGCGATGGACTACCAGATGTTCCTCGTGTCGGGCATGCACGAGGCCCACGCGCACGGGCAGGACTCCCGCACCGCCGTGCGCAACGGCTTCGTGCACGGCGCGAAGGTCGTCACCGCGGCTGCCGTGATCATGACGTCGGTCTTCCTCGGCTTCGCCTACAGCCACCTGATCATGGTCCGACCGATCGGCTTCGGCCTCGCGGTGGGCGTCCTCGTCGACGCGGTGCTCGTGCGGATGACCCTCACCCCGGCCGTGATGCACCTCCTGGGTGACCGAGCGTGGTATCTCCCGAGGTGGCTGGACCGGCTCCTTCCAGACCTCGACGTCGAGGGGGTCAAGCTCACCGAACGACTCGACTTCGAGCGACGTCGTGCCGTGAGCCCCGTGCCCGAGGCGGCGCCGGTGCGCTGAGGACTCTCAACGGGGCATGGCGCGGCGCGGGAGCATGCTCGGGTGGGAGATGAGGTGCGTCAAGAGCTCCACCGCGCGGTCTGCGGCCGGGTTGGGCGACCCGAGGTCGCGCACCACGGCGGCGAGGTGTCGCACCGGCGTCGGTGGCGAGATCGACACTCGCACCACTGCTGCCGGGATGGTCGCCGCGGCGAGACCGGGCAACACCGAGATCCCCACGCCTGCGGCCACGAAGCTCATCGCGGTGTAGTGGTCCTGCGCCTGGACCGTGAACCGGGGGCGAAGCCCCGCGGCGCTGCAGGCCGCCACGACGAGCCGGTGCCCGACAGACGTGGGGTAGTCGTTGCTCACCCACGTCTCACCGCGCAGGTCGGTCAGGGCGACCTCGCTCTCCTCGGCGAGGGCGTGGCCCCGTGGCACGATCACCACGAAGGGGTCCTCGATGAGGTCGACCCGATGATATCCGGCGGGCAGTGCGGTGTCGGGTGGGTCGATCACCAGGTCGATGTCGGGCCGGGGTCCGCGCTGGTCCACCTCGTTCAGGACGAGCTCGAGCACCAGGTCGGGGAAGTCCCGCGTCAGGCGCTTGACCAGGGCCGGCATCCACACGGCACCGGCAGAGGCGAAGTAGCCGATCGAGAGCCGGCCTGAGCGCCCGTCGCGCAGGTCGGAGACGACCTGTTCGAGACGACCCCACTGGCTCATCACCTCATCGCTCTGCGCGTCCAGGACCAGCGCGGCGTCGGTGGGCACGATGCCCCTTCCGGCTCGTTGGAAGAGGGTCAGCCCGGTCTCCCGCGCGAGGGCTGCGAGGTGCTGGCTGACGGCCGAGGAGGTCATCCCGAGGTTGTCGGCCGCGGCCTGCACCGAGCCACTCGCGACGACCGAGCGGAAGACGCGGATACGGTGCGGGTCGAGCATCCCTGCACTGTACAGACAAACTTAAGAACCAATTAGCAAAGTCGCGTTGTCCTACATGGTTGAACGCGGCATCATAGGGGACATGAACACCGCATACCTCTCCCTGAACAAGGCCCGCCGTCTCGCCGCCTCCCTGCGCACCAACCGTCAGGCCGGCCGCGGCTGGAACCAGAACGTCGACCGCGACCTCACCCGTGAGGCCTACGAGCTCTACCTCCTCGCGCAGACCACCGCACCCCGAGTGTTCTGAGCCTTCCCCCTTCGGGAAGACCCACGGCACGACCCCCTCGAGGGAGACCCCGCAGCGCCTCCTGACCCTCAGGCCACCACGTGGCGGAGAGTCAGCGTCGTGCCCGGACTGGCGGACTCGAGCTCCGCGCGCTGCGCGAGATAGAGCTCGGCACAGGCCAATGCGTCGGTGAGGCACTCGTGCGACCGGTAGGAGGGCAGGCCTCGGCGCTCCCGCGCGCTGCCCAACCGCAGGCTCCCGGCCTCCGGCTCGCTCCCCCAACCGCGTGACACGGCACGGCGCTCGAGCTCCATCGTGTCCACGGTGACGCACGGCATCGCGGCCCCCCAGAGGCGCGCGCACGCAGCACCGAGGAAGCCGGTCTCGATCCTCACGTGGTGGGCGAGCAGCACCCGCCCCCGCAGTGCGTCGAGCACCACCCCCACCACCTCCTCGAGCGGCATCCCCGCAGCGAGGTCGTCGTCGGTCAGCCCGTGGAAGACGGCGCTCTGCCCCACCCCGCCGGCCCCCGCCGCGCCGGCCACCACGAGACGTCGGGCGCTTCCCAGCCGCACCTCGTCGCCGTCGACAGCCACCAGGCCCACGGACAGCACGGCATCGGATCGCGGGTCCAGACCGGTGGTCTCGATGTCGACGGCCAGCAGCCCCAGCTCCCCCAGCGGCACATCCCTTGCTGGGACAGCCGTCGCGAGGTAGTCGCGCAGTGCTCCCGGGGCGGAGCGGCGGAGCGCCCGGGCCCTCACCCGGGCCCCGCGGTCACCGAGCAGTGAAGGGCTCACGAGATGTACTGCAGCGGGTGCCGCTGTGCCAGCTCACCCTGGGCGGAGCGCACGATGGCAAAGGCCTCGCGGAGGTGCCGCTTGTCGAAGCTCGAGAGTTGGGCGGGCGAGACGAAGTTGTCGACCGGGATGCCGTGGTGCACCTGGCTCGCCTGGTGCCGGAGGCGCACGTAGGAGATGAACTCGAAGGCATCGCGAAGGTCACGCCCGCGGTCCTCGGCCAGCACCCCGGCATCCACGGCGTCCTGGATCCGGGCCCGGGTGTTGACGGCGGGGCTCCCGATCGAGAGCGCGTGAACCCGGGCGAGCTCGACCACGGCGCCGATGCCGCCGCGCTTGATGTCGAGGGTGTCCCGGTGCTCACCGTGGCGCTCCAGCACGAATCCCCGGAAGAAGCCGAGTGGTGGCTCGGTGCCCACCGCCTGCTTCGCCAGGTGAGCGAGGAAGCGACCCGAGTGAGGGGTGGCACCCAGCACCTTCGCGCGCAGGCGGGCGTGCAGATCGACGTCGCCGTGGACCGGGCGCATGTCGAAGTAGATGCTGGCGTCCAGGACGGCCTCCGGCACGGGCTCGGAGAGCCACGACGAGAACTCGCGGCGCCACTGCGCCACCGTTCGGCGCAGGCGAGGGTTCGTCGCCATGACGTCACCGGCGCAGCGTGGGTAGCCGCACTGGACGAGGCCAGCGGTGACCTTCTCGGCGAGGGCGGAGAAATAGGCGTCGTGCTCCGGCACCGCGGTGTCATCGAGGATGATCGCGGTGTCCTGGTCGGCGGCGAGCGCCTGCTCGAACCGGGCGCGTGAGCCCAGGGCGACCCAGCAGTAGGGCACGGGTGGCGCACCGAGATCGGCCTCCGCCAGCTCGAGCAGCCGGCGCACCACGGCATCCCCCACTGCGGTGACGACCCGGCCGATGTCGTCGGCCGAGGCGTCCTGCTCGACGAGCGCGAAGGCCACCTGGGGAAGCATTCGTGCGGCCCGGACCACCCCCTCCACCGAGCCCTGACGCCCGAGCTCGCCTGCCAGGTAGACCGGGTTGTCATGCTCGAGGCGCAGGAGGTCGGTAGCGGTGACGACCCCCACCGCGCGCTGGTCGACATCGACGATCGGAAGGTGGTGGATGCGCCGGGCGACCATCTCCAGGAGCACCTCGAACGCCAGGGTGTCGACGGACCCGGTGACCGGATCGCTGGTCATCACCTCTGACACGCGTGAAGTCGGCGCCCGACCCGCCGCGAGGACGCGGGTGCGGAGGTCGCGATCCGTGAGGATCCCGACGAGCCGGTCCCCATCGAGCACGAGCAGCGAGGACACCCGGTGCTCCGACATGGTCACCGCAGCCTCGTGGACGGTCGCTGTGCTCGGCACGGCGACCGGCGACCGGGTGATCAGTTCGCTCACCCGGGTCTTGAGAATCGCTCCCCCGCCCCTCGACACCTGAAGCGAGGCAACGGCACTGCTCATCAGGTGCCTGCGCTGGGCTGCGAAGAAGGCGTCCACGTCGGGGTGGTCGACGCGCAGGTCAGCCACGACCTTCCGCGGCACGAGGATGACAAGGCAGTCCTCGATGGCCGTCACCCCGAAGGGCGAGGGCCCTCCGGTCGTCAACGAGACCGCTCCGAAGGTGGCGCCGGCCGCACCGCGGTCGACGAGCGCACCGTTCTCGTCGCGCACCTCTGCGGCGCCCGACCTGAGCATGACCAGGTGGTTCACGACCTCGCCCCGCGAGATCAGCACCGACCCCCGCCGGTGGTAGCGGAGCGTGAGATCTGGAGTCAACCGATCGAGCTCCGCCGTGCGCAGGGTGTCGAACGGCTCGTGGAGCACGAGGAAGTCACGGATCTCGGCCAGCTCGACGTCCACGCCCATGACCCGATCATCGCAGCCCGGAGCGCCCCGTGGACCGGGTCGGCGCCGAGGCGACCGGCGCACCGATTCCACGGCGAGCGGCAGTTCCTGCAGGTCAGCCACGTGTCGCGGCTCACGAAAGGTGCGACAGCAAACCCCCGTGCGTCGTCCCCGGCTGGTGCACTGGGACCTCGTGGCGCCATCGGGTGCCGCACGCAACGAGAGGTGTGGACATGAGCCAGTCTTCGATGGAGGATCTTCCCGGCACCGACGACCTCGGCGCGGGCGAGGGCCCTGCCGACAGCGGCGCGAGCGGGGCCGCAACGCCCGGCGAGCACGACGGCGGAGCCGACGGCGGGGCCTCGGACGAGGCAGAAGGCCCGGCCGACAGCGGCGCGAGCGAGGCCGCAACGCCCGGCGAGCACGACGGCGGAGCCGACGACGGGGCCGACGACTCCCGGTGACCTCACGACCTCGGCCGACCGGGCCCACGACCTCCGCTCATCCCGTGGGTCGTGGGCTCGGTGCCGTGGTGGGCCTGGACCGGGAGGTCTTCGCCCAGCAGCACTGGGGTCGCGCCCCTGTGCTGAGCCGTGCATCGCAGCTTCCGTCGCCGGAACACGGATTCAGCGCGGCCGCCGTCGACGCCCTCCTTGCTCGACAGGCGCTGCGCACCCCGTTCCTGCGGATGGCGAAGGAGGGTGCCACGCTCGACCCTGCGTCATACACCCTCGGTGGTGGGGTGGGCGCGGACATCGGGGACCAGGTCAGCGAGGACCGCGTGCTGCGCCTGTTCGCCGATGGCGCGAGCATCGTGCTCCAAGGCCTGCACCGCACCTGGCCATCGGTCGCCGCCGCCGCGCAGGACCTCGCCGCCGACCTGGGCCACCCCGTGCAGGTGAACGCCTACGTGACGCCACCGCAGAACCGGGGTTTCGACAACCACTACGACGTCCACGACGTGTTCGTCGTGCAGGTCGAGGGCGAGAAGCACTGGCGGGTGCGGCCACCGGTGCTCGACGCCCCGTTGCGCAGCCAACCGTGGACCGACCGTCGCGATGCCGTGCGCGAGGCCGTCAGGGCGGAGCCGGTGATCGACGCCGTGCTGAGGCCGGGGGACGCGCTCTACCTCCCTCGCGGGTGGCTGCACAGCGCCTCCGCCCTCGGGGGAACGAGCATCCACCTGACCTTCGGCGTCCACGTCTGGACCGTGCGCCACCTCGTCGACGACCTCGTGCGCGCTGCCGGGAGGCGACTGGATGAGGACCCCGACGCCCGCGCGTCGTTGCCACTCGGGGTCGATGCCCTCGACCCGGCGGCCGCCCGAGACCGACGAGCCGCCGTGCGAGCCGCGCTCGAGGCGGCCTTGGATGCCGTGACCGACGACGACCTGTCCACTGCCCTCGCCTCCCGCAGCCGCTCGGCCCAGCGGAGTGAGGCGATGGGCGTCCTCGCTCAGCACGACGCGACACGCGAAGGTGCCGAGCCCATCCGCTGGCGCGTCCGTCAGCACCTGGCGCACCGCTGGGAGGGGTCCGACGGCACCCTCCTCGTCACCCGGGTCGGGCGCATCGAGGTGCCGCCGCAGGAACAGGCCTCCGTGGATGCCGTCCTGCGTGGCGGCGCCATGGCGGACGACCTCGAAGCAGGCGTGCGCCACTCGCTCGCTCTCGCGGGGATCCTGATCCCGCGATCACGGGACGCCGGCTCCGACCACCTCTAGGTCGACGCGCGCACGACCAGTCGAGTCGGCAACAGGGTGAGCGCGGGCACCTCACGGCCCCCGAGCCGCTCGACCAGGAGGTCGGCCATCACCGCGCCCATCTCCTCGACCGGTTGGGCCACGGTGGAGAGCTCGGGCTGGGTGTGACGGCAGACCGGGGCGTTGTCGAAACCGATGACGGCCACCTCGTCGGGCACCCCGACCCCGAACTCGCGCAGCACCCGCAGCGCTCCGGCTGCCATGAGGTCCGAGCCCGCGAACACGGCATCCAGCGGCTCACCCTCGAGCAGCTCGCGCATGGCGCGCTCACCGCTGCGCTCGCTGTAGTCGCCGATGGCGATGGGCACGAGACCCGGGTCGATACCTGTCCCTTCGAGTGCCTTGAGGGCACCCTCGACGCGGTCCCGCCCTGAGGACATGTCCTGGGGGCCGGCGATGATGCCGATCCGGCGTCGTCCGGTCTCCAGGAGGTGCTGGACGGCGACGCGAGCACCGGCGTGGTTCTCCACGTCGACGACGCAGGCCGGCTGCACGTTCGGCGGCCGACCACCCACCACCGTCGGCACCCCCCGAGCCTCGAGCCGCTCGGGCAGGTCGTCATCGGCGTGCAACGACAGGAGCAGCACACCGTCGACACGCTGGTCGGTGAGATAGGTCGCCACCCTCGCCCGGTCTCGTTCACTGCCGGACATCGCAAGG
>JBDSVV010000078.1:0-10321 GCA_039927035.1 Ornithinibacter sp.
TCGCTCTTCGAGGGCGACACCAACGCCTTCCACGAGCCGGGGGCGCCCTACCAGCTCTCCAGGACCGGGCGCCAGTTCATCGCGGGGCTGCTGCACCACGGGGCCGAGATCACCGCCATCACCAACCAGTGGGTCAACTCCTACAAACGGCTCTGGGGCGGGGGAGAGGCGCCGGCCCACCTCACCTGGGGCCACAACAACCGCTCGGCGATGGTGAGAGTGCCGATGTACAAACCGAGCAAGGGCAACAGCACCCGGGTCGAGGTGCGGTCCATCGACAGTGCCTGCAACCCCTACCTCACCTTCGCGGTGCTGCTGTCGGCCGGGCTGAAGGGCATCGAGGAGGGCTACGACCTTCCTCCGGAGACCCAGGACGACGTGTGGAGCCTCAGCGCGGCCGAGCGACGCGCGATGGGCATCAAGCCCCTCCCGGCCAGTCTCAACGAGGCGATCACCGTGATGGAGTCCAGCGAGCTCGTCGCCCAGACCCTGGGCGAGCACACCTTCGACTTCTTCCTGCGCAACAAGCGAGCGGAGTGGGAGGACTACCGCAACCAGGTCACGGCCTTCGAGCTCCAGCGCTACCTGCCGATCCTGTGAGCGGTCCGTCGTGAGCTCACGCCCCCCCGAGTCGATCACCGCGGCCGTGGCCCGGATGGGGTTCTCCGACCCCCGCCGGGCGCAGGCACTGCTCGACGACCCGGCGATCGCGGAGATCGCGGGGAGCGTCGACCGCATCGACGAGGGCGGGATCAGCCAAGGGCTGGCCGGCATCCCAGACCCAGATGGTGCCCTCCTGGGCCTCGTGCGCTTCATGGAGGTGGTTCGGCGCGACCCGGCCCTGATGGTGCCGGTGACCCGCGCGCTGCTGGCACCGGGTCGGGCCAGGGACCGCCTGCTCGCCGTGTTCGGTTCCTCCGCTGCCCTGGGCGAGCACCTCATCGCCCACCCCCACCACTGGATCGCAGTCGTCGAGGCGGCCGCGCTCACGGCCCCGCAGCGCGTGGAGCGGCTCGTCGGCGCCGTGCGCGATCCGGGTGAGGCGCCCGCCGTTGACGTGCTGCGCACGGCATACCGGGAACAGCTGCTCGGGATCGCGGCCATCGACCTCACCGCCCCCGACCCCGTGGAGACGCTCCCCGAGACGGCGGCGGCGCTGGCCGACCTTGCCGAGGCGGCGCTCGAGGCGGCCCTGGTGATCGCGCGGGGGGAGGTCGGTGCCGATGCCGACCGCACCCGCCTGGCGGTGATCGCGATGGGCAAGACGGGCGGGCGCGAGCTGAACTACATCTCCGACGTCGATGTCATCTTCGTCGCCGAACCGGCCGAGGGCGTCCCCGAGGAAAAGTCGACCGCGGTGGCCACCGACCTGGCCACCCGCCTGATCCGCATCTGCAGCGCCTCGACCGCCACCGGTGCGCTCTGGCAGGTCGACCCGGCCCTTCGGCCGGAGGGCCGCAACGGACCCCTGGTGCGCACCGTCGCCAGCCACCGCGCCTACTACGAGCGCTGGGCCAAGACGTGGGAGTTCCAGGCGCTGCTCAAGGCGCGCCCCGTCGCGGGGGACGCCGAGGTGGGGCAGGCCTACTGCGAGGCGGTGCAGCCGATGGTCTGGCAGGCGTCGTCGCGGGCGAACTTCGTCGACGACGTCCAGTCGATGCGCCGCCGGGTCGAACAGCACATCCCCGCAGGCGAGGCCGACCGGCAGATCAAGCTCGGCCCCGGTGGGTTGCGCGACGTGGAGTTCTCGGTGCAGCTCCTCCAGCTGGTACACGGGCGAGGGGACGAGTCACTGCGCACGGCAACGACATTGGAGGGGCTGGCGGCCCTCTCCGCCGGAGGCTACGTCGGGCGCGACGACGCGGCGACACTCGCCACCGCATACCGGCTGCTGCGCACCTTGGAGCACCGTATCCAGCTCTTCCGGCTCCGTCGCACCCACCTGATGCCCACTGCTCCATCCGACCTGCGACGACTCGGGCGGGCGTTGGGCCACAGGTCGGACCCCGCGGAGGCCGTCGTCAAGCAGTGGCGCACCCAGCAGCGCGAGGTGCGCCGCCTGCACGAGCGGATCTTCTACCACCCACTGCTCTCCGCCGTGGCTCGGCTCAGCGACGCCGAGGTGCGCCTCACGCCGGAGGCGGCACGAGAGCGACTGTCCGCCTTGGGGTTCCGCGACCCCCGAGGCGCCTTGAAGCACCTCGAGGCCCTCACCGGCGGGGTCAGCCGTCGCGCCTCCATCCAGCGCCAGCTGTTGCCGGTGATGCTGGGCTGGTTCGCGGACGAGGCCGACCCGGATGCCGGCCTGCTCGCCTTCCGCCGGATCAGTGACGAGCTCGGATCGACCCACTGGTACCTCCGGCTCCTGCGCGACGAGGGGTCCGCGGCCGAACGACTGGCGCACACCCTCGCACGCAGCAGGTATGCCGCCAACCTCCTGGAGCAGGCGCCGGAATGCGTGCAGTTCCTCGGGGACTCCGCTGCGATGCAACCACGTTCGCGCGAGGACCTCGTGCGCCGGATGCGCTCGGCAGCAGGTCGCAAGGACGACCCGGAGTCGGCGGTGCTCGCGGCCCGCACCATCCGCCGCTCCGAACTCTTCCGCATCGCCGTGGCCGACCTGTCGGGTGGGCTCGGGCTCGACGCGCTGGGCGAGGCGATGACCGACCTCTCCTCCGCCTTGATCGAGGTCACCCTCGAGGTCTGCCTGGGCGACGTGCAGCAGCGCACGGGCGCCGAACCACAGACCCACCTCCTCGTGGTCGGGATGGGTCGCCTCGGCGGTCGCGAGCAGGGTTATGGCTCAGACGCCGACGTGATCTTCGTGCACGAGTCGGTGCCGGGCGCGGACGAGGCCGCAGCGCAGACGCAGGCCCTCGAGGTCGTCAAGGAGGTCATCCGGCTCCTCGGCCGCCCGGGCCCCGACCCCAACCTCGAGGTCGACGCGACCCTGCGCCCCGAGGGCAAGAGTGGGCCGCTGGTGCGCTCGCTGGAGTCCTATCGCACCTACTACGACCGGTGGTCGCTGGTCTGGGAGGCGCAGGCGCTGCTCCGGGCGTCTCCGGTGGCCGGCGACCCCGACCTCGCAGACCGCTTCTTCGCGCTCATCGAGCCGATCCGGTGGCCGCACGGCGGGCTCTCCGGCGGCCAGGTGCGCGAGATCCGCACGCTCAAGGCGCGGATGGAGTCCGAGCGGCTGCCGCGCGGCGCCGACCGCAAGACCCACTTCAAGCTCGGTCATGGCGGGTTGTCCGACGTGGAGTGGGCCGTGCAGCTGCTCCAGCTCCAGCATGCCCACGCGCACCCCAGCCTGCGCACCACCTCCACGATGGCTGCCCTGACCGGAGCCGAGGACGCGGGCCTCATCGGTCGCGAGGTCGCGGCCGACCTCGCCGCCGCGTGGCGCCTGGCGTCGACGATGCGAAACGCGGGCGTCCTGTTCCGGGGGAAGGCGATCGACTCGGTGCCCACCGACAGCAGGGATGCCGACGGCATCGCCCGGATCCTCGGCCTGCCCTCGGGCTCCGGCCAGGATCTCGGGGAGCGCTTCCGCCGGACGGCTCGTCGGGCGAGGGCCGCGCACGAGTCCACGTTCTACGACGACTGACCGCGAGTAGCGGCTGGCGATGACCTTGCGTCCGGCAGGTGTGGCCCCTTGGTGGGCAACCGTCGGACGTAGGCCTATCGCGGCACGTCGGGAGGGGTCGCAGGGAAACCTAGACTGGGCTCATGTCCATCGGCACCAGCGGAACCCCCCCTGAGCACTCGACGACCAGCGTGATCCCCCGTCTCGACCTGCGCGGGCGACACCTGTCGTCACGCGCGCTGCGCGAGGTCATGCCCCGTGCCGAGTTCGACGTCGAGGCGGCGCTGGCGACGGTGCGCCCGATCGTCGAGGACGTCCGCGACCGCGGCGCAGCAGCCCTGTATGCCGCGGCGCAGCGGTTCGACGGAGTCTCCCCGCCCTCGCTGCGCGTCCCGGCGGATGTGGTGGCGGTCGCCGTCGACACCCTCGACCCGGCGGTGCGAGCGGCCCTGGAGGAGTCGATCCGACGCGCGCGGCTCGTCCACGCCGACCAGCGGCGGCCCACCACGACCACGCAGGTCGCGGATGGCGGCACCGTCACCGAGCGCTGGGTGCCGGTCGACCGGGTGGGGCTCTACGTCCCCGGAGGCCTCGCCGTCTACCCCAGCAGCGTGGTGATGAACGTCGTGCCGGCACAGCTCGCCGAGGTCGGGAGCATTGCCGTGGCGAGCCCACCGCAACGCGACCACGGTGGCTGGCCGCACCCCACCATCCTCGCCGCGTGTGCCCTCCTCGGGGTCGACGAGGTCTACGCGATGGGTGGCGCCCAGGCAGTCGCGGCCTTCGCCTACGGCTTCGACGACGGTGAGGTCACCTGCGATCCGGTCTCGCTGGTCACCGGCCCGGGCAACATCTACGTCGCCGCCGCGAAGCGACTCCTCAAGGGCATCATCGGCATCGACTCCGAGGCCGGGCCCACCGAGATCGCCGTGCTCGCGGACGACAGCGCCGACGCCGAGCACGTCGCCTCCGACCTGGTCTCGCAGGCAGAGCACGACCCGCTCGCCGCAGCCGTGCTCGTCACCGACAGCGTGGCACTCGCCGACGCCGTCGAGGAGGCCCTCGGCCGACGGGTGGCCGCGACCAAGCACACCCAGCGGGTCGCCACGGCGATGCGGGGTCGCCAGTCGGCGGTCGTCCTCGTCGACGACCTCGACGTGGGGCTGGACGTCGTCAACGCCTATGCCGCCGAGCACCTCGAGATCCAGACGCGAGATGCCGCGGCTGTCGCAGCCCGGGTGCGCAATGCCGGCGCGGTGTTCGTGGGGCCGTGGTCGCCGGTCAGTCTGGGGGACTACTGCGCCGGCTCCAACCACGTGCTGCCCACCGGCGGCTGCGCCTGCCACAGCAGCGGCCTGTCCGTGCAGACGTTCCTGCGCGGTATCCACGTCGTGACCTACTCGCAGGACGCGCTGCGCGAGGTAGGCGCCCACGTCGTCACCCTTGCCCGGGCCGAGGACCTCCCGGCCCACGGGGAGGCGGTCCTGGCGCGGGTGCCCGAGGTCGAGCCCGGAGCCTGAGAAGAGCTCGGCGTCGGACACGGAGTGGCCCCCGGTGGGCGGCGCCGTGGCATGGCTGAGCAGCCAGCCTAGACTTCGGTGCATGGACCCCCGCGCCACCGTCGAGGCGATGCTGCGCCCAGATCTGCGCGGGCGAACGGCTTACGGCGCACCCCAGCTCGACGTCCTGGTCGCCCTGAACACCAACGAGAGCTCGTATGCCGTGCCACGGGTCGTCGTCGAGGCCGTCACCGCTGCGGTGGCCGCCTCCGCTCCCGGGCTGAACCGCTATCCGGACCGCGAGTTCACGGAGCTCCGGGAGTCGCTCGCGGCCTACCTCTCCCGTTCCGGAACGATCCTGGAGCAAGACTGGATCTGGGCCGGAAACGGCTCCAACGAGGTGCTCCTCCACCTCCTGCAGGCCTTCGGGGGGCCGGGCCGCACCGCACTGGGGTTCACCCCGGCATACTCCATGCACCCGATCATCACGACGACGACCGGCACCACCTGGGGCGACGGCACGCGCGGCGTGCCGGGCCGCGGTGCCTTCGACCTCGACGTCCACAGTGCCGTGGCCCAGGTGCGCCGGCACCGTCCCGATGTCGTGTTCCTCTGCTCGCCCAACAACCCGACGGGCACCGCGCTCGACCTCGAGGTCGTCCTCGCTGTGCACGACGCTGCACAGGGAGCGCTGGTCGTGGTCGACGAGGCGTACGCCGAGTTCGCCCGACCCGGGACCTCCAGTGCGCTGACGCTCCTGTCCGGCCGTCCGCGCTTGGTCGTGACCCGCACGATGAGCAAGGCCTTCGCCATGGCGGGGGCCCGGCTGGGCTACCTCGCAGCAGACCCTGCAGTCGTGGACGCGCTGCGCCTGGTTCGGCTGCCCTACCACCTCTCCACCCAGACCCAGGCGGTCGCGCGCGCCGCCCTCGAGCACGCCGACCTGATGCTCGAGACGGTCGACGCCATCAAGGCGCAACGGGACCGGATCGTGCGCGAGGTGTCCGCCCTGGGGCTCGACCCGGTGCCCAGCGACGCGAACTTCGTGCTCTTCGGTGGCCTCGCCGACTCCCACGCGACATGGTCGGCCCTCCTCGACACGGGCGTGCTCGTCCGCGACGTCGGCATCGAGCACTATCTTCGAGTCACGGCCGGCACGCCGGAGGAGACCACCGCGTTCCTCGCCGCGCTCGCCGACCTCGCGCCCACCCACCGCCTCACCACCGACCACGCAGGAGACGCACCGTGAGCAGCATCGACGCCCACCGCACCGCCACGGTGCGCCGGGCCACGTCCGAGAGCACCGTCGAGGTCAGCGTCGACCTCGACGGCACCGGCGCGGGGCAGGTCAGCACGGGGGTGCCGTTCTACGACCACATGTTGCTCTCGCTGGCCAAGCACTCGCTCATCGACCTCACGGTCGAGGCGTCCGGGGACACCGACGTCGACGCACACCACACGGTCGAGGACGTCGCCATCGTGCTGGGCCAGGCGGTCCGGAAGGCGCTCGGGGACAAGAGCGGGATCTCGCGCTTCGGTGATGCCACGGTGCCTCTCGACGAGGCGCTCGTGCAGGCCGTCGTCGACGTCGCAGGCCGCCCCTACGTCGTGCACACGGGCGAGCCCGACGCCCAGGCCTACGTCCTCATCGGTGGTCACTACGCGGGCTCGCTGACCCGGCACGTCTTCGAGTCCTTCGCCCACCATGCCCAGATCGCCCTGCACGTGCGCGTGCTGGCCGGTCGCGACCCGCACCACCTCGTCGAGGCGCAGTTCAAGGCGCTCGCGCGCGCCCTGCGAGCGGCAGTGGCCCTGGACCCCCGGGTCGACGGGATCCCGAGCGCGAAGGGTGCCCTCTAGACCGTGGCTCCCGACCGTCGGTCCACCTCAGGGCACGGGCTGGTGCTGGTGCGCCGCTCTCCGGTGGCCGTGACCCGGTGGCTGCGCAGGGGGATGGTGTCCAGCACCGTCGCCCCGCTGGGCGTGTGGACCGGCGTCACGCTCTCGCGGGAGCAGGCCCACAGCGCCTCGCCCTACGACGTCGGGCTCGAGCTGCTCGCGGCGCGGCCGATCCCGCGCCGGGCGAAGCCGGCCATCGGCTTCTTCGAGCTGCACGGGCGGGCAGCCATCACGGTGCAGCCCGCGGGGATCCGCCCCGGCCACCACTGGTTGGTCTGGGAGCCCCGGCGCGGCCTCGTCAGGACCCCCGACCTCAGCGGGCTACCGCTGCCGATGTTGCTGGATGCCGCCGGGGCTGCAGGGCGCGTGCGCGCCGAGGCCGTGGGTGAGGTGCTGAGCTCCGGTCAGGGCTCACCGCTGGACCTCCTCATCACCGTGTTGGGCCTGCTCGGGCTCCCGGGCAAGGACCTGCTGCTGCGGCGGGACTGTGCCGGGGCGACCGATGTCGAGCCGAGCCAGCGCGCCGTGCTCGCCTTCGACCGCCTGATGGCCGAGGAGGCGGCGCACCTGGTCGAGATGACGCTGGAGGAGCCACCTGACCTTCGCGAAGACCGTGCGCAGGGGCGGTCATCGTGAGCACCGAGGTGGTCGTGCTCGACTACGGCAGCGGAAACATCCGCAGCGCGGTGCGGGCGTTGGAGCACGTGGGGGCTCGGGTGCTCCTCACCGGCGACCCGGAAGCGGCGCTCGCTGCCGACGGGTTGTTCCTGCCGGGGGTGGGCAACTTCCACGCCTGCATGGCCGGGCTGCTCTCGGCTCGAGGGCCGCTCATCGTCGGCCGACGCCTTGCGGGTGGGCGCCCCGTGCTCGGCGTGTGCGTGGGGATGCAGGTGATGTTCGAGGGGTCCACCGAGCAGAGCGAGGCACCCGTGCCGGGTGTGGGGGAGTGGCCCGGCACCGTGTCGCGCCTGAGCGCACCGGTGGTGCCACACATGGGTTGGTCCGAGGTGGAGGTGGCTGCTGGCAGCACCCTCTTCTCGGGGGTGGAGTCCGAGCGCTTCTACTTCGTGCACTCCTATGCCGCCCACAGCTGGGAGGTGCCTCCACCCGGCGACACGTTCGCGGCGGTCGAGCCGAAAGTCACCTGGGCGCAGCACGGGGAGCGGTTCGTCGCGGCTGTGGAGAACGGGCCGCTCGCAGCCACCCAGTTCCACCCCGAGAAGTCGGGCGACGCAGGGCTGACCCTGTTGGAGAACTGGGTCCGTAGTCTGTGACCGCCCACTGACCCTTGCCGTGCGACATTCCCCGGAGGACCCCGTGCCCGAGCAGCCCCGCCTGGAGCTCCTGCCCGCCGTCGACGTCGTGGGCGGTCGCGCGGTCCAGCTCGTCCAGGGGGTCGCCGACACCGGCGGCGAGTTCGGTGACCCGCTGGAGGCCGCCCTCGCGTGGCAGGCGCAGGGTGCCGAGTGGCTGCACCTCGTCGACCTCGACGCAGCGTTCGGTCGGGGGTCCAACGCCGATCTCCTCGGGCAGATCATCGGAACGTTGGACATCAAGGTCGAGCTGAGTGGCGGCATCCGAGACGCCGAGACCCTCGAGCGTGCACTGGCCGGAGGGTGCCGCCGGGTCAACCTCGGCACCGCGGCGCTGGAGGACCCGCAGTGGACCGCCCGCGCCATCGCCGAGTACGGCGACCGGGTGGCCGTCGGGCTGGACGTGCGCGGCACGACCCTCGCCGCCCGTGGCTGGACCCGTGAGGGCGGCGACCTGTGGGAGACCCTCGCCCGGCTCGACGCCGAGGGGTGCGCGCGCTACGTCGTGACCGACGTCGTCAAGGACGGGATGCTCCAGGGCCCGAACCTGTCCCTGCTCAGCGAGGTGTGCGCGCGCACCGACCGGCCCGTCGTCGCCTCCGGAGGCGTCTCGACCCTGGCGGACATCGAGGCGATCCGCGGCCTGGTCGCCGCGGGGGTCGAGGGGGCCATCGTGGGCTCGGCGCTCTACCGGGGCGCCTTCACGCTGCCGCAGGCCCTCGACGCAGCCGGCCGCGCATGACCTCGGGCGCCGGAGCACCCCCCGCACGTGACTCCGCCCGGGTGCCCTGGGCCGGGCGCGACCTCTCACCGAGCGGATTCGAGTCCGACACCGGGGCTGCCAGCGAGGCGCTGCTCGACGCCCTGGTGCGCGGGGCCGATGACGCGACGATGATGCGGGCCGTGGAGGCCTCGCGCCTCCTGGTCCCGATCGTCGCGGAGCCCACGGTTGTCGACACCACTGGCGAGCACACCGTCGAGAAGCAGGTCGACATGGCCGCCGTGACCCTCGTGGCTCCCGACGGCCAGCGCGCCCTTCCGGTGTTCAGCAGCACAGATTCCCTCGCGGCCTGGGACCTCGACGCGAGGCCGGTCCCAGTCACCCCGGCCCGGGCGGCGCAGGCAGCGGTGTCCGAGGGCTGCGACGTCATGGTGCTCGACGTCGCGAGCCCGAGCACCCGCGTGCTGCGTCCTTCCATGGTCTGGGCCCTCGCCCAGGGCCGCCCCTGGCAGCGAGCGCACGAGGATGCCTTCGTCGAGCACAGCGTGGCCGATGCGCTCGCCGCCGAGGACGACGTCTGCGCGTTCCACCTGGAGGAGGGCACCCCGCTGGGGCAGGGGGTCCTCGGAGTGGTCCTGGACCTGCGCGCGGGGTTGGCACCCCCACAGGTGCGCGCAATGGCCACCCGGGTGGGAGAGCGGCTCGCCACCGATGGTGAGCTGCGCGCCCGGATCGACGGGCTGGCCTTCCGGATCCGCTGACCTCGGCGGACCGATTTCGGCGTATGCCAAGCCCGCTGGTATCGTGGTCCACCGACCGACCGCTCCACAAAGGGCGGTGTGCAAGAGAAGTTCGCTTCCACCCGCGTCGACGCCTGCGTCGCCGGGTTCCAACTGGTCCACGACGTGAGTCGTGCTACGCCCGAGTGGGCGTGGCGACGGCATACCGTCGGTGGCTGGTCGGACGGATCTCGATGCTTCTCGCGCTCACGGCGCGAGGAGCCCTTCTCGTGCTCGGCGGTCCGCAGCCGACGCGACGAAGGAGAAGCACATCAGCGAGCCACGCATCAACGACCGCATCCGGGTTCCCGAGGTGCGGTTGGTCGGCCCGAACGGCGAACAGGTCGGGATCGTCCGCGTCGAGGACGCACTGCGCCTCGCCGCCGAGGCGGACCTTGACCTCGTCGAGGTGGCACCGATGGCCAAGCCACCGGTCGCCAAGCTCATGGACTTCGGCAAGTTCAAGTACGAAGCCGCCATGAAGGCACGCGAAGCACGCAAGAACCAGGTCAACACGGTCATCA
>JBDSVV010000079.1:0-3919 GCA_039927035.1 Ornithinibacter sp.
CCCCGCTGCGCGACTTCTACGAGGGTCTGCGCGACGCGAAGATCGGCCTCGAGTGGGGAGACCTCAAGCTCTCCGTGGGGCACTGGGCCGCTGACGGCCTGCTCGCGATCTTCTTCTTCGTGGCCGGGTTGGAGCTCAAGCGCGAGTTCATCGTGGGTGAGCTCAAGACCGTCGCCCGGGCCGCGGTTCCCGTGACCGCAGCCTTCGGCGGGGTCCTCATGCCTGCTCTGGTCTTCCTCGGGGTCGTCACGCTGCTGGGGGCGGACGCAGACGCCTATCGCGGCTGGGCCATCCCGACAGCGACCGACATCGCCTTCGCGCTCGCCGTGCTCGCCGTCGTCAGCACGCACCTCCCCTCGGGCCTGCGCTCCTTCCTGCTCACCCTCGCGGTCGTGGACGACCTCATCGCGATCACCATCATCGCGATCTTCTACACCTCCGACCTCAACGTCACGGCGCTTCTTCTCGCGCTCGTCCCGCTGGTGCTGTTCGCCGGCCTGACCCAACGACGGATCACCTACTGGTGGCTCCTCATCCCATTGGCCTTCGCGACCTGGGCCCTGGTCCACGCATCCGGGGTGCACGCCACTGTGGCGGGAGTCCTTCTGGGGCTCGTCGTCCCGGTCAAGCCGCGCAAGACCGTTCCGGGCATCAGCACGCTGAGCCGCAAGACCGACGTGGCGCACCGCTTCGAGCACAGGCTGCGCCCGATCTCCGCCGGGATCGCCGTGCCGATCTTTGCGTTCTTCTCCTCCGGCGTCACCATCGTCGGTGGAGGGTTCACCGACGCCATCGGGGACGAGGTCGCACTCGGGGTGGTCGCCGGGCTCATCATCGGCAAGCTGGTCGGGGTGTTCGGCACGACCTACCTCATGGCACGATTCACCGCCGCCCACCTCGACGACAACCTCGCCTGGCGCGACGTCGCCGGCCTCTCGCTGCTCACCGGGGTGGGCTTCACGGTGTCCCTGCTCGTGGGCGAGCTCGCCTTCGGGGCCGGTTCAGAACGCGATGAGCACATCAAGATCGGCATTCTCTTCGGCTCCCTCCTGGCTGCGATCCTCGCGTCCGTGGTGCTGCGTGCACGGAACAACGTCTACAGGCGGATCGCGGAGGAGGAGAGCGTCGACGACGACCACGACGGCATCCCCGACGTCTTCCAGCAGGAGTCCAAGGGCGCCTGACGCGACGGTGACTGGGTAAGGTCGGGTTCCGAGGGTCCTGACGGGCCGACGAGGACGAGTGAGGTTGACACCACGATGGCACGCCCGAGTTCTGACACGGACCGCACGATCGGTCAGTTGGTGGCTGACGCCACCCACGACCTCCAAGGCATCGTGCGCGGGGAGATCGCCCTCGCCAAGGCGGAGGTGACCTCCGGGGCGAAGGTCATGGGCAAGGGGGCCGGGCTGCTCGCCGGGGCCGCGTTCCTCGCCCTGATGGGCTTCGTCTTCCTGCTGCACACCCTGGCCCGGGTCATCGCCATCTGGCTGCCGATCTCGGCCGGATACGGCATCGTGACGGCGCTCGTCCTCATCTCCGCCGCGGTTCTCGCCGTGCTCGGCCGCAAGGCCCTGCAGTCGGCCAAGCCCGCCCCGGAGCGGGCGATCGAGCAGGGGCAGAAGACGATCGCGGTGCTCAAGGGCCAGCCCGGGGACGCGGCGTAACCGGCTGGGCGACTCCACTCGGCGCACTGCCTCGGGGCACCATCCCGGCTGCACGCCGAACGTCGCCGGTGGGGCCTTCAGCCCACCGAACACGCGCCGGTGGGAACTGCCGAGCCCGCAGTCGATCCGTCACGCAGCACGGGGCCCATCTCCGCGAGCGTGAGCGCGTAGCCGGTGTCGGGGTCCTCGCGGGAGGTGGCGAAGACCATGCCCACCACGCGCCCAGCGGAGTCCAGGAGCGGGCCTCCCGAGGCGCCCCGCCTCACGTGGGCTCGCAGCGAGTAGACCTTCCGGGCCACTCCCGGATGCTGGTAGATGTCGGTCCCGAGGGCCTCGAGCACGGCCCGCACCCGCGCCCCTCCCACCCACAGACCGTCGTCGAGGGGGAACCCGGCGATGACCGCGCCGTCGCCGGCCATCAACGGCGAACCGCGTTCGAGGGCCGGAGCGGCCAGACCTGGCACGTCGAGCACGGCGACGTCGCGCGCGGCGTCGATCGCGACGACCCTGCCGCGCAGGGTCGGGCCTTCGTCGCGCACCCGCACGGCCACGGCATCCGAACCCGCCACGACGTGGGCGTTGGTGGCGACCCGGCCGGGTGAGAGGACCCAGCCGGTGCCCACCTGGGCCCGCCCGCACGCCGGAGCCTCGGCCCGCAGGTGGACCACCGAGTCAAGGGCTCGGCTCACGTCGGGGTCACGAGCCAGCGCCGCGTCAGGTGGCGGAACGGCCGGGATCGGCTCCTGCCGCACGCCGTCGAAGACCCGGGGGAAGCCTTCGCGGTCCAGCGCCCGGATCACCCCGTCGACGAGGCGGTCCGCGGACCTGGGCACGACACCGTCGACAGCGGAGACCACTCTGGAGCGGGACACCACGGACCGGATGCCGGGAGGGCCACCGGCGGCGAGCGCCCCGGCCACCACCCACAGCACGAGCACGGACGTGACCAGCACGGCCACCAGCCCCAGGGCGGAGTCGACGGCCCGGAAGCCGGGCACGTCGACGGCATCGCCGATCCGGCGGCCGAGCGCCTGCAGCAGGACCTGGCCGGTGATCGCCAGCACGAGCGCAGAGCCCACCAGCAGCAACACCGAGGCTGTGCTGCCACGGTCGATCCCCCACTGCTCGTCCGCGAGCCCCGGGACGACTCGCACCGCGAGGGAGGCACCGCCGATCAGCCCGATCGCCCCGAGCACGGCTGACACGAAGCCCTGCCGCCACCCGCTCCACGCATACGCGCCGAGGAGCACGACCAGGCCGACGTCGAGGGCGAGGCCCCCGTTCACCCCGGCTGCCCCCGCATCCACGGTGACATGACGCGGTCGGGTAGTTGACGCTCGTCGGCGGCATCCCAGGGGCGGGTGAGGTGGGCCAGGTCGAAGAGACTGCTGAGGAGCATCGCGGTGAAGCCCCACACGAACAGGTCCCCGACCTCGAACGCCGGGCCGCGATAGGGGCCGAAGACCGCCGTGAAGCGGTGCCCGGGGTCGAGCAGGTCCGGCACCGGCACACGCACCACCCGCGCGACCTCGCCCTCGTCGACCACCCCGACGGGCACCGGGGTCGGCCACCACGCGAGCACGGGCGTCACCGCGTGCTCGCTCGGCGCGAGGTAGACGTCGGGGAAGGTGGCCAGCACGTCGACCCCGGCAGGGTCGAGCCCGACCTCCTCCTCGGCCTCGCGCAGCGCGGCAGCGACGGATCCCTCGTCCTGCGGGTCCAGCCGTCCGCCGGGAAAGGAGATCTGACCCGGGTGGGCGCGCAGCGTGTGGGCTCGCTCGGTGAGCACGACGTCCTCGCCCCCTGCGGCATCCGGACCGAACAGCATGAGGACGGCGGAGCGCCGTCCGACCCCGGGAGGTGGGGTATAGGTCGCGAACCAGTCGTGTCCGGCGATGTCGTCACGCAGCGCGACCTGCGAGAGCCAGGGGGGGCGCGGGGCGCTCACGGCCCCGGCGGTGGGTCGCCGGGGAGCCGGCCCGGTGGCGGGTCGGGCAGCGCGGCGCCGGGAGCGAGCTCGTACTTCAACAGCGTCCTCGCCACCACCCTGTCGGTCTCACCCTCGCCGTAGGAGGGGCACCAGCGGGTCACCGGGCAGGCCCCGCAGGCCGGTCGGCGGGCGTGGCACGTGCGCCGCCCGTGGAAGATGAGCGCGTGGCTGAGCATCGTCCAGTCCTTGCGCGGGAACAGGGCCGTGAGGTCGGCCTCGACCTTCACCGGGTCGGTCTGCTCGCTCCAGCCGAGCCGCCTCG
>JBDSVV010000080.1:0-9300 GCA_039927035.1 Ornithinibacter sp.
CGATGATCCCGCTGTTCTTCAAGCAGATCATGGCCTCGCGCAAGATGCAGATGATCCAGCCGGAGCTGCAGAAGATCCAGAAGAAGTACAAGGGCAAGAGCGACCCCGAGTCACGCCAGGCGATGACGCAGGAAACGATGGAGCTCTACAAGAAGGAGGGCACCAACCCGTTCTCCTCGTGCCTGCCGATCCTCGTGCAGTCCCCGTTCTTCTTCGGGCTGTTCCGCGTGCTCAACGGCCTCGATGAGGTGTCTTCGGGCGCCCGACAGCCGATCGGGCCGATCTCCCAGCAGGTCGCCGCGCAGTTCGAGAAGGCCACGATCTTCGGTGCGCCGCTGTCCAGCAGCTTCCTCGGCGACCCGGGCAACCTGCACGTCCGCATTCTCGCGGCCATCCTCATCGTGCTGATGTCGGCAACGACCTTCACCACCCAGCGCCAGCTCATGACGAAGAACATGCCGGCCTCCGCGCTGGACAACCCCTTCGCCAAGCAGCAGAAGGTGCTCCTCTACGTCCTGCCGCTGGTCTTCGCCGTCTCGGGAGTGAACTTCCCGATCGGTGTCCTCATCTACTGGTTCACCACCAACGTCTGGTCGATGTGCCAGCAGTTCTACGTCATCCGGCGCCTCCCGGCGCCCGGGTCGGCGGCCGAGAAGGCCTATCACGCCCGGCTGCTGAAGAAGGGCAAGCCGATCCCCGGTGCCGCGGCTGCGGCAGCCATCGCCGCGGAGGCCGAGACCGAGCTGAAGATCAGCGGGCAGCGCGCACAGCCGAAGTCCAAGAAGCGGAACAAGACCGGGCCGACGAAGCCGGGGGCCGCGCCCAGCGCCGATGCGTCCCCCGAGCCGGTCGCCCCCTCGAAGAACGGCTCGTCCGCGCCCGCGCCCCCGTCCCCGCCCGACACCGCTGCCGCGCCGGCGGCCCCCGGCGCCACCACGCCCAAGAAGAAGAAGCACACCAGGAAGCCGGGCGGCGCGACCACCGGAGCGACCTGACGCGCGGCGAACGCCCGCACGACCTGCCCTTGCGGCACCCACGACCCGCACCACTAGACCTCCCCTTGATGCAGGAGAACCGATGACTGAGCACCTGACCGAGGACACGGCTGTGTCCCAGCGCACCACCGAAATGCCTGAAACGGACATCCTCGACAGCGAGAGCGATCCCGGGATGGACGAGGCGCCGGAGGAGGCCACGGCCTTCGCGGATGCGCCCGGCGAGGACGCTGGGTCCACCGCCCGACCGGCGAACGCGGGGTCGCGCCGCCAGCACCTGGAACGTGAGGGTGAGGTGGCGGCCGACTTCCTCGAGAGCCTGCTCGACATCTGCGACCTCGATGGCGACATCGACGTGGACATCGAGGGCGACCGGGCTGCGATCTCCGTCGTGGACTCCGAGGACGGTCGGGTGCCCCGACGCCTCGTGGGTCAGGACGGTGTGGTCCTGGAGGCCCTTCAGGAGATCACCCGCCTGGCCGTGCAGTCGGCGACCGGTGAGCGGAGCCGCCTCATGCTCGATGTTGCGGGTCACCGCGCCGAGCGTCGTCGCGTGCTCGTCGAGATCGCCACGAAGGCGATCGCCGAGGTGAACGAGACGGGTGAACGCCACGCGATGGACCCGATGACCGCGTTCGAGCGCAAGGTGGTGCACGACGAGGTGCTCGCTGCCGGGCTGGTGTCCGAGTCCGAGGGTTCTGAGCCGCGTCGATACGTCGTCATCCTCCCCGCCTGATCCGTTTCACGTGAAACACGGCGACACCGGACACGATCTGATCGACGCGCCAGCCGCACCGAAAGGTGCGGCCGGCGTGTTCGGGGCTCGTCTTGGGTTGGCCGAGCGGTTTGCCGCCATCCTGGCCGACACGGGGGTGAGCCACGGCCTCATCGGGCCTCGCGAGGTGCCCCGGCTGTGGGAACGACACCTGCTGAACTGCGCGGTCATCCAGGACGCGTTTCCGCACGACGCCCGTCTGCTCGATGTGGGGAGCGGCGCCGGCCTGCCCGGCTTGGTGCTGGCGGTCGCGCGCCCCGACCTCGACATACACCTCGTCGAGCCGATGCTACGTCGCACGCACTGGCTCTCCGCCACGGTCTCCGACCTGGAACTGACACGGGTCACCGTGCACCGCGGACGCGCCGAGGACCTGGCGGGCAGCCTTTCGGCGCCGTGGGTCACGGCACGGGCCGTGGCGCGCCTCGACAAGCTGGCCCGGTGGTGCGTGCCCCTGCTCGAGCCGGGTGGGACGCTCGTCGCGATGAAGGGCCGCTCCGCTGCGGCTGAGTTGGAGGAGGATCGCCCGGCCCTGGAGCGGTTGGGCCTGGAGCGCGCAGCGGTGACTTCGCACGGAGCGGCCCTGCTGGGGGAGCCGGTCTTGACGATCGACCTCGGCTTCCGGCCACGACCGACGAAGGCTGCGCGGTTCACGAGGCGCCGCTGACGGCAGCGGTGCCCGGGTGCGATGTTTCACGTGAAACGCTCCGGTTCCGCCCCCCACCGCGGCCCCGCGCCCCCGCTGGTCAAGACGCAAACGAGCTTCGCACGGTCTGAAGGGCCACGCCAGCCGAGGCCACACGGTCAGCGAGGACGCTTGGGTGCCGGGGGCTTCACGTGAAAGGCTCCGGCCCCGGCTGCACACCGACTCGTCGGTGGCTCGGTGGGGTGTGCCCGGCCAGCCCGCGGTCTGTCGATGCAGGGCCAACCGCCAACGCCGCCCGCGGAGAGGTCGCCATCGGGCCCTCGTGATGACTCCCGCTCTCCCACGTGGATGGGCCAGGGCCGCGAGCCGCAGACGGAAAGGACGCAGACGGTGTGAGGCTCACCCAGCCAGCACGAAGCGAGCGGCGCGCGATGGCGAGGGTCGTCACCTGAAACCCCAGCGGCGACGAGGAGCGTCGTGGTCCAGAGGGTCTGGGCGCCGCGGCTCATCGGCAGGACTTCGGGCCGATCGTGGTCGTGCACTCGGGTGCCTCACGTGACACCTCTGCGGATCGCTGTGTTATCCCCCACCATGTCGACGAGCTGGGCCGCCACCCTGATGACCCACGCGAGGGTGCGATGCCGCCCCGGGTGGAGGGGTGCTGTGGTGTTTCACGTGAAACATCCGGCACGCGCACGTGGGTTCACGAGGATGGTGTGGCCTATTCCGGCGTACTACGGGCGCGCGCATCTCCGATCACCTTGTCGCCGCTCACCCGTGGTGTTTCACGTGAAACATCTGTGCCGGGGTCGAGCCGGGGTCGAAGGCGCTATCCGCTGCGCCCTTGCATCGCTCGTAGTGCGCGCCGTCACACGGTGACATGGTGCTGAGACCTCGGATGCCGGGTGAGCGCCGGACGACCTGCTTTGGTGTGTCGGGGAGCGGTGCGGTTGGATGGGCACGCACGGAGGTGACGAACCAACAGAGGTGGGCGCGTGAGCACGAGCACGACAGTGATGCAGGAACGGTCAGTCTCAGCGGGTCTGGGGTTTCCCACGCTGCACGGTGGGCCGACCAGCCCACTGGGGTGGCCCGGGCCAGACCGTGTTTCACGTGAAACACCGGCACGCGAGGTCGATCTCGGGAGTCCTGTGCGGGAGTCGGAGAGCAGCGTTCCCGCGACACCGTCCGTGAGCGAAGACAGTGATGCCGAGCGGGCGGAGCTCGCCGACTCACTGCCCGGCCCCTCCGACCACACACCCCTGGCACAGGCCGTGGCAGCAGATGCCCGGAAGCGGATCACCCTCTCAGGGCGGATCGTTCCCCGCCCCGAGCGCACCCGCGTGATGACCGTCGCCAACCAGAAGGGCGGGGTGGGCAAGACGACGACCACGGTGAACGTCGCCGCGGCGCTCGCCCAGGGGGGGAGCACGGTGCTCGTCATCGACCTCGATCCGCAGGGAAATGCCAGCACCGCCCTCGGTATCGAGCACCATGCAGAGGTGCCCAGTATCTACGACGTCCTCGTCGAGGGCCGACCCCTGCGCGAGGTCGTCCAGGAGTGTCCCGACATCTCCGGGCTGTGGTGTGCGCCCGCCACGATCGACCTCGCCGGCGCCGAGATCGAGCTGGTCTCCCTCGTCGCCCGCGAGACGCGGCTGCAGAGGGCGGTGACGGCATACGTCACCGAGTGCGAGGCCGAGAGCCGCCAGCTCGACTACGTGCTCGTCGACTGCCCCCCCAGCCTCGGCCTGCTCACGGTCAACGCCTTCGTGGCCGCGACCGAGGTCTTCATCCCGATCCAGTGCGAGTACTACGCCTTGGAGGGGGTCTCCCAGTTGCTCAAGAACATCGAGTTGATCCGCAACCACCTCAACCCCACGCTGCACGTGTCGACCATCCTCCTCACGATGTATGACGGGCGCACCCGCCTGTCGGCACAGGTCGCCGACGAGGTGCGCGAGCACTTTCCCGACCAGACCCTGAGAGCTGCGGTGCCCCGCTCGGTGCGGATCTCCGAGGCGCCCAGCCACGGCCAGACCGTCATGACCTACGACCCCAACAGCAGCGGCGCGCTCTCCTACCTCGAGGCAGCCGTCGAGCTGGCCGAGCGCGGCGCCCCGCCCGCGAGCACGGAGGAGACGGCATGACTGAGAAGCGACGCGCGCTGGGGCGGGGCCTCGGGGCGTTGATCCCCAGCGGCACGACCACGACCGACCGCCCGGTCGACGTCTTCTTCCGGGATCGCGACCCCAAGCCGGATCCCGGCGCGGACGGGGCCGGACCGCTCGATCGCACCGAAGGGGGGTCCGAGTCGTCGTCAGGTGAGGAGGGGGGTGCTGGGCGTGACGCCGCGACGGGTCGCGTTGATGCCGGCGCCCTGCGGCCCGTACCGGGAGCGGAGTTCGCCCAGATCCCGCTCGATGCGATCGTGCCCAACCCGCGCCAGCCCCGCACGGTCTTCGACGAGGACGAGCTCGACGAGCTGGTGCACTCCATCCGTGAGATCGGGGTGCTCCAGCCGATCGTGGTGCGCCGGGCCCCTGACGCCCAGCCCGGTGACGAGGTGCAGTTCGAGCTCATCATGGGCGAGCGACGCTGGCGCGCTTCCCGCGCCGCCGGCATGAGCGACGTTCCGGCGATCATCAAGGCGACGGAGGAGGATGCCCTCCTGCGCGACGCGCTCCTGGAGAACCTGCACCGCAGCCAGCTCAACGCGCTGGAGGAGGCCGCGGCATACCAGCAGCTGCTCGATGACTTCGGGTGCACCCAGGAGGAGCTGGCACGGCGGATCGGCCGGTCCCGCCCGCAGATCTCCAACACGCTGCGCCTGTTGCGCCTGCCCCCGATCGTGGCGCGCCGGGTTGCCGCAGGCGTGCTCAGCGCCGGGCACGCCCGGGCCCTGCTGGGGATGCCGGACGCCGCGGCGATGGAGCGGATGGCGCAGCGTATCGTGGCCGAGGGGCTCTCGGTGCGAACCGTCGAGGAGCTGGTGACCCTCGGCGACGACGACAGCCCCGCTACGAGGCGCATGCCGCGAGCCGGTGGGCGGCGGCCCCAGCTGGACGACCTCGCTGCGGATCTCTCCGACCGCCTCGAGACGCGGGTGCGGATCGCCCTCGGTCAGCGCAAGGGTCGGCTCACGGTGGAGTTCGCGTCCGTGGAGGACCTCAACCGTATCCTCGACACGATGGGGCTTCGCGGCGACCGCAGGTCCTGACCCGCACGTCACAAGAGGCGCGGACACCGTTGCGGCACAACGGATCCGCGCCCCCTGCGCGCTAACAGACGATCAGCCGGACGGCTCGCCCGGACGGGGCAGGCCTCGTCCGTGGCGTCAGTTGAGGAAGGGCTCGAGCTCGCGCAGGAGCTTGGGCTTGGGCATCGCGCCGATGATCGTCTTGACGATCTCGCCGCCCATGTAGACGTGCATGGTGGGGATGCTCGTGATGCCCAGCTTGCCCGTGATGGAGGGGTTCTCGTCGGTGTTGAGCTTGACGATGGTCACCTCGTCGTGGTCGCGGGCGATCTCCTCCAGGACCGGGGCGACGGCACGGCACGGGCCGCACCAGGGTGCCCAGAAGTCGACGAGGACGGGCTTCTCGCTCTTGATGACGTCGGCCTCGAAGGTCGCGTCAGTGGTCGTGGAGATGGCTCCCATGGCTGGGGTCCTTTCGACAGGTGGTGGTGCGTGGCTGTGGTGGTGGTGGTGGCTGGCTGTGATGGTGGTGGCTGGCGATTCGTCATCGTGCCGGAAGGCCCCGACACGGGCCGGGCTCAGTGGGCGAGGAAGCGCTCGGCGTCCAGCGCTGCGGCACAGCCGGATCCGGCTGCCGTGATGGCTTGTCGGTAGGTGTGGTCGACCAGGTCTCCACAGGCGAAGACCCCGGGCACGTTGGTGCGCGAGCTGCGACCGTCGACAAGCACGTAGCCGTCGGCGTCGAGCTCGATGACTCCCTTGACCAGCTCGTTGCGGGGGTCGTGGCCGATGGCGATGAACAGCCCGGTGACGGCCAGCTCGGTGGTGTCGCCGGTGAGGGTGTCGCGCAGGGTGATGCCGCTGAGCTTTTCGCCGCCGTGGATGGCATCGACCGCGCTGTTCCACGCGAATCGGATCTTCTCGTTCGCGTGGGCCCGCTCGACCATGATCTTGCTCGCCCGCAGCTCCTCGCGGCGGTGCACGATCGTCACGGTGCGGGCGAACTTGGTGAGGAAGGTGGCCTCCTCGACGGCGGAGTCCCCGCCCCCGACGACCGCGATGTCCTGGTCGCGGAAGAAGAAGCCGTCACAGGTCGCGCACCAGGAGACCCCGTGCCCGGAGAGCCGCTTCTCGTCCGGCAGACCCAGCTCGCGGTAGGCGGAGCCCATCGCGAGGATGACTGTGCGCGCGCGGTGCTCGGTGCCCTCTGAGTCCGTGACGACCTTGACGTCTTCCTCCAGGCGCACCGACTCGACATCGTCGGTGATGATCTCTGCGCCGAAGCGCTCCGCCTGGGCGCGCATGTTCTCCATGAGGTCCGGGCCCATGATGCCGTCGCGGAAGCCGGGGAAGTTCTCGACCTCGGTGGTGTTCATCAGGGCGCCCCCGGCCGTGACCGCGCCCTCGATGACGAGGGGGGCGAGGTTGGCACGAGCGGCATAGACCGCCGCGGTCCAACCGGCGGGGCCGGAGCCGATGATGATGACGTCACGAACGTCGTGGGTCACAGAGACACATCCTCTAGTGGTCGATCGGGGTGGCGACCGCAACATGCGGTACCCCACTGGAACCGATCCTAGGGCCCGGGTGTTCCCGCACAGACCTCGCCCCGCCGGGCGACACCACCTCGACGCACCCCGTCGCCGCTGATCGGCCGCGTCGGACCCCTTGGGGTGCCACCATGGCCGCCATGACCGAGCGGGCCCCCGAGCCGCACGTCCACGATCACCACACCGCCGACGCGAGGCACGGGATGGTGCACCCCCCGGCTGCCTCGGACGGCCCGGCTGCCTGGGATGAGAGGTATGCCGGTGTCGACCGGGTCTGGAGCGGGAACCCCAACGGGGCCCTCGTGCGGGCTGTCGAGGGGTTGACGCCCCGGCGGGTGCTCGACGTGGGGTGCGGTGAGGGCGCTGACGCGGTGTGGCTCGCCGCCCGTGGGTGGCAGGTCACCGCACTGGACGTCTCGACCGTGGCGGTCGAGCGGGGCCGCAGGCACGCCGAGGATGCCGGGGTGGAAGTGACGTGGCTCGTGGCAGGCCTGGAGGATGCTGGCGACCTGAGCGGCCGCTTCGACCTCGTCTCGGCGCAGTACCCGGCGCTGCGGGTCACCCCCGATGCGGTGGCCGAACGCATCCTCGCGGATGCCGTGGCGCCGGGCGGCACGCTGCTCGTCGTGCACCACGCCGACGTCGACGTCGACCAGGCGCGGGCGAACGGCTTCGACCCGTCGGACTACGTGGCCCCCCACGACGTGGCGAGCACCCTGGGGGAGGGCTGGAACGTCAGCCTCACCGAGCTGGCCCCCCGCGTGGTCTCCGGCGGCGCGGGAGCCCACCACCAACACGACGTCGTGCTCACAGCTGTGCGCCGCTGAGCCCAATCAGCAGCGCAACGTGGGTGAAAACCGCCGCCCAGGCGGCGGTTTCCACCCACGTTCCGATGTCAAGGAGTCAGTGGGTGAGGGGCACCGGCCCGGCGAGGAGCCCGGTCTCCTGGGCGGAGCAGGAGCGCTCCACGGCATACGCGGTCTGGGCGTTGCCCTGGGTGACGAGCAGCACCGCCGCAGGCCTGCCTTGGAAGGTCGCGACGTCGACGACGAGGCCGGCGTCCGGGTCGATCCCGAGGCCGTCCGCGCACGAGCGGGCCCCCTCCGCCGTCGCCACCGCGGCAGGAGCAGACGCGGTCCTCGGATCAGCCAACCCCGAGCCTGTCCCCAGGGCTGCCGCCTGCGCCCCGAGGTGTTCCCCGTCGTAGGCGACCCCGCTCCACGTCACGACGGCCGCGGCCCGGGCGCCCGAGCCTGCGCCGGCCCCGGCCTCGGGGGCCGACTGCGCGGCGGAGTCGGCGGATCCTGCTGCGTCCCCACCGCCGAGGTTCAGCGCAGCCGTCAGACCTCCCGGCACGCTGCTCGAGATGATCCCGCCCAGTCCCAGCACCCCGACGACCGCCGCCGCGACACCGATGAGCGGCCACCGGCTGCGGCGACGGGGCGGCATGTCGAAGACGCGGGCCCCCGCGTGCGGGTCCGACGGCGCGATGCAGGGTGTCCCCCCTCGGACCTCCTGCGCCAGGGACGCAGTGATCCGTGCGACGAGGTCCGCGGGCATCGGTCCGGGCTCGGGGAGGCTGGCCAGGAGGTCGCGCATCCCGGTGGGGTCGTGCTCGACGGGTGCGTCGTCGTCACGGTCTCTCACGAGGTCCTCCGGGGCGCGTGGGTCCTGGGTCGGTGCCGGACGGGCCGGCAGGCGGGCGTGGCACAGCGGCCAAGCCGGGGTTGTGACGTCACCGGGAGCCCCCCGGTTCCGTGTCGAGCACGACGGGCTCCGGTCGCAGGATCGCGGCGAGCGCGGCCCGGCCCCGGAAGCAGCGTGACTTCACGGTGCCCTCGGCGACCCCGAGCACGGTGGCCGCCTCTGCCACCGAGAGCCCGTGCATGTCGACCAGGGTCAGGGCCAGGCGCTGCGCCTCGGGGATCCGGGTGAGGGCGGCCTGCACGTCGAGGCGCGCCTCGACGGAAGCGTGGTGGTCGTGCTTGTCCGGCAGGTCGAGCTCACCGAGGTCCCCCGCCCGGCGCACCGAGACCTTCTCGCGGCGCAGGCGGTCCAGGCAGGCGTTGACGACGATGCGGTGCAGCCAGGTGGTCACTGCGGCCTCGCCGCGGTAGGCCCCGGCCCGGCGGTAG
>JBDSVV010000081.1:0-7656 GCA_039927035.1 Ornithinibacter sp.
GTCAACCACGGGTGTCCCCACGCTCGGTCCCGACAGGCGACTGCCGCCCTCTCACGGCATACCGACCCCAGAGAAAGCACCCAAAAACAGTGGCGAACATCAAGTCCCAGATCAAGCGGATCAAGACCAACCGCTCGGCGACCGAGCGCAACAAGGCCGTCAAGTCCGAGGTCCGCACCTCGATCCGCACCTTCCGCAAGGCCGCCGATTCCGGCGACGCCGCGCAGGCGCAGGAGGCGCTCCAGGCTGCCTCCACCAAGCTCGACAAGGCTGTGAGCAAGGGCGTCATCCACAGCAACCAGGCGGCGAACAAGAAGTCCGCGATGGCCAAGAAGGCCGCCGCGCTCTGACCCAGGCGTTCCGCGGGGCCTGTCACCGACACCGGTGACGGGCCCTGTGTCGTCGGGGCGGGTTCAGCCCGTCGCTGACCGCGCCGCGGCGGCGACCTCACCGAAGCGACCCGAGGACAGCACCGCCCCCTCGCGGCGCACCGCGCCGGGATCGACCCGGATGACGCGGTTCACCCGCACCTCGCTGGCCCGCCCCCTGGAGTCCCAGGCGCCCGTGCCGATGTCGACCCAGATCCGCCCGGCGCGGGCCTCCTGCGCCGCATCGCGGTCGTGGTCCTGGCTGGTCAGCTGGAGCGCGAGCAGCCACGGCCCGTCCCGCCCCACGAGCAGCACGGGGCGGTCCTTGCCCTGGCTGTGGTCCTCCTCGTAGGGCACCCACGTCCAGACGACCTCTCCGGGGTCCGGTCTTCCGTCCGGTTTCGGGTCGTAGACAGGGTCGAGCGCGCCGGTCCAGTCACCGGGGTAGGCGCTGCGCCCGCTCGCCTCGGGCACGGTCGAGGTGTGTGGCGAGCGGGGGGTGAAGAGGCGGCCGAGCGCAGCCGTCACGCGATGAGCGAGAGCAGTGCCTCGGGTGCGGTTGGTCATGGAGCCACCCTAGGTGGGTCGCTCGCGCCGGACCCGTCGCGTCGAGCACGGCCCGGGAGCGGGGCTGCGCCACCGGCATCCGTGAATCGTGGGAGACTTGGGGACCGTGCCCTGACCACCCCGACCGCAAGGAAGCCCCAAGCCGTGTCCCCCCGCGCCCGCAACGCGCTGCAGCCGCACGCCACGCCGCCGGAGGCGATCCGCAACTTCTGCATCATCGCCCACATCGACCACGGCAAGTCGACCCTGGCCGACCGCATGCTCCAGATCACCGGGGTGGTCGATGACCGGGCCATGCGGGCGCAGTACCTGGACCGGATGGACATCGAGCGCGAGCGCGGCATCACCATCAAGAGCCAGGCCGTGCGGATGCCGTGGGACCTCGACGGGTCGCGCCACGTGCTCAACATGATCGACACGCCGGGCCACGTCGACTTCACCTACGAGGTGAGCCGCAGCCTCGCCGCGTGCGAGGGCGCCGTGCTCCTCGTCGACGCCGCGCAGGGCATCGAGGCCCAGACCCTCGCGAACCTCTACCTCGCGATGGAGAACGAGCTCACGATCATCCCGGTGCTCAACAAGATCGACCTTCCTGCGGCCCAGCCGGACAAGTATGCCGAGGAGCTGGCCGGGCTGATCGGCTGCGAGCCGCAGGACTGCTTCCGGGTCTCGGGCAAGACCGGTGTCGGGGTCGAGCCGCTCCTGGATGACATCGTCCGCCAGGTCCCCGCCCCCTCGGGTGACGCCGACGCCCCCGCGCGCGCAATGATCTTCGACTCGGTCTATGACACCTACCGCGGCGTCGTCACCTACGTGCGGGTCATCGACGGCAACCTCAACCCGCGCGAGAAGATCGTGATGATGTCGACCAAAGCGACGCACGAGCTGCTCGAGATCGGTGTCATCAGCCCCGAGCCGGTCCCGGGCAAGGGCCTGGGGGTCGGTGAGGTCGGCTACCTCATCACCGGGGTCAAGGACGTGCGCCAGTCCCGCGTCGGTGACACCGTGACGAATGCCGGGAAGCCGGCATCCGTGGCGCTCGGCGGCTACCGCGACCCCAAGCCGATGGTGTTCTCGGGGCTCTACCCGATCGACGGCTCGGACTACCCCGACCTGCGCGACGCCCTCGACAAGCTGAAGCTCAACGACGCGGCCCTGGTCTACGAACCCGAGACGTCCGTGGCGCTCGGCTTCGGCTTCCGCTGCGGGTTCCTCGGCCTGCTGCACCTGGAGATCGTGCGCGAGCGCCTCGAGCGCGAGTTCGACCTCGACCTCATCTCCACCCAGCCCAACGTCGTCTACGAGGTGAGCATGGACGACGGCAAGGTCATCGTGGTGACCAACCCGAGCGAGTTCCCCGGCGGGAAGATCGCCGAGGTGCGTGAGCCCATCGTGCGCGCCACGATCCTCACCCCGAGCGAGTTCATCGGCGCGGTCATGGAGCTCTGCCAGGGCAAGCGGGGCACCCTGCTCGGGATGGACTACCTCTCCGAGGACCGCGTCGAGATGCGCTACACGATGCCGCTCGCCGAAATCGTCTTCGACTTCTTCGACATGCTCAAGTCGCGCACCCGCGGCTACGCGTCCCTGGACTACGAGACGGACGGCGACCAGGTTGCCGACCTCGTCAAGGTCGACATCCTGCTCCAGGGCGAGACCGTCGACGCGTTCAGCTCCATCGTGCACAAGGACCGGGCCTACGGCTACGGGCTGATGATGGCCGGCAAGCTCAAGGAGCTCATCCCACGCCAGCAGTTCGAGGTGCCGATCCAGGCAGCCGTCGGCGCCCGCGTGATCGCCCGCGAGAACATCCGCGCGATCCGCAAGGACGTGCTCGCGAAGTGCTACGGCGGCGACATCTCGCGCAAGCGCAAACTCCTCGAGAAGCAGAAGGCGGGCAAGAAGCGGATGAAGAACATCGGCTCGGTCGAGGTGCCGCCGGAGGCCTTCATCGCCGCCCTGACCTCTGACGGCGCTGGCGCGCAGGTCACCAAGAAGTAGGGCCGAGCGCCCAGCCCCGCCCTCGCTCAAGCGAGGAGGCTTGACTCCTCCACGTCGGAGCCCGCGACCGGTCCGTCGCGCCAAGCCTCGGGTGTCGACGCGAGGTCCCAGATCGCGAACAGGTCGCGGGGCCACACGTCGTCGGCGGTGGATTCGAGGTCTGCGCGTGGCCACCAGCGGATGTCCGCCACGGTCAGCCGCTCCTCCTCGGTGTGGGCGGCCGTGTCGACCTCGAACGCCGGGACCCTCACGAGGTAGTAGACCTCGCGCTGGTCGACCACCTTGTCGCTGTAGCCGTGCAGCACGCGACGGAGCATCAGCGGACCCACGAGGTCCGTCGCGACGACACGCAACCCGGTCTCCTCCCACAGCTCGCGCACCCCGGTCTCGAGGTCGCTCTCACCGGGGTCCACACCACCGCCGGGAGTCACCCACCAGTGCGCCACCGGGTCCAGCCCCAGGTCGGAGTCGAGGAACAGCAGCATCCGGTCGTCCTGGTCGATGACGAGCACCCGCACGGCTCGCCGCTGGATGCGGGGCCGGTCGGCAGGCTCGGGCACGACGAACCCAGGCTGACCGGCGAATCGTGGTGAGGCCATCCCCACACGCTAGCCGCGGCACGGCATACCGGTCGGTAACCTCGTGGTCGTGACCTCCACCTACGAAGCCTACCGATCGATGAGCGCACGCCCGTTCGGGGCGCGGATCTTCTCGGCGATGTTCGCGCGCAAGGCGCCCTACTTCCGCACCGTGAGGCCCCAGGTGCGCGAGGTGCGCCCGCACCACGCCGAGCTGAGCATCAGAAAGCGCAAGGCGGTGCAGAACCACATCGGAACCGTGCACGCCATCGCCGTGTGCAACGGGCTCGAGGCCGCCATGGGGCTGCTCGCCGAGGCGACCACCCCCGCGGGCCACCGCTGGATCCCCAAGGGGATGGAGGTCGCCTACCTCGCCAAGTCCACCACCGACCTGCTCTGCGTCGCGGAGACGGACCCGCAGGACTGGACCGATGTGGGGGACGTGCCGGTGCGGGTGCGTGCCGTGCGCACCGACGGCACCGTGGTGGTGGCCGGCGTCATCACCATCTACGTGAGCGAGAAGAAGTCGGTCGCGGCCTGACGGTGGGCCCGGCTACGGTCAGGTGATGACGACACCGCGCCTGGACAAGCCCAAGCAGGCCGATGAGCTCACCACCGCACTCGCGTTCCTGGACTTCCAGCGGGCCACGGTGCTCGCCAAGGCCGAGGGGCTGGATGCCGCCGCGCTGGCCCAGTCGCTCGCCCCGAGCACGATGACGCTCGGCGGGCTGCTCAAGCACCTCGCCTACGTCGAGCACTGGTGGACCCGCGAGGTCTTCCTCGGGCGCCCTGCGCAGGAGCCGTGGGCATCGGTCGACTGGTCCGCCGACGAGGACTGGGACTGGCACGCGGCGGCTGACGACGACCCCGACGTCGTGCGCGCCCTGCTCGAGGCGAGCATCGCCGCGAGTGACGAGGTGCTGTCGGCGGGCTCCTTCGACGACCTGTCGGTGGGCATCAGCCGCACCGGGGAACAGTTCAGCCTGCGATGGATCGTGCTGCACCTCATCGAGGAGTATGCGCGCCACGCCGGGCACGCCGACCTGCTGCGCGAGGGCGTGGACGGCACGACCGGGGAGTGAAGGGCCGCTCAGAGCACCAGGTGTGACCTCAGCCGCTCGACGTCGTCGGCGCTCCAGTCGTGCTCCCGCAGCCACCCGTCCGCTCCGCCGTAGCCGTCGGTGAGGGCCGTGAGGATCGCCTCGATCGACTCCGCCCGGGGCGCCTGGTCGGCGATCGACTGCTTCGCCAACGCCTCACCGTATGCCGGCCTGGGGCTGAGTCGACCGATGATCGCCTCGATCCGCTCGCCCGTGAGCACGTAGTCCGCGACGATCTCCTCGGGGGGCACCCCAGCCACGTCCAGCGCCATGGCCACCACCGTGCCGGTGCGGTCCTTGCCGGCAGCGCAGTGCACGACCGTGGCACCGTGGGCGCCCGCCACCACCCGGAGCGCGGCGGCGACCGAGTCGGGCCGGCGGGAGAGGTAGCCCAAGTAGTGCTCGGCCCAGAACGCGGCGTCGCGCACCGGGTCGTCCTGCTGCCAGGGCATCACCAGCGCGCGCTGACCGACGTCCTTCACCGCCTCGGACGGCAGCCTCTCCTGGATGAGGGAGTGGTGGTGGTGGGTCATCGACTCGACCTGGCGCAGCGGGCCCGGCCCCTCGATGTGCAGCTCGGTTTCGGTGCGGAGGTCGATGATGTCGCTGACCCCGAGGTCGTGCACCAACCGGGTGACGTCTCCCTCGGTGAGGTCCTGGAGATTGTCCGAGCGGATCAGTCTGCGGTCGGCGATCCGGCCCCCGGCGCGCGTGGGCAGCCCACCCAGGTCGCGCATGTTGACCAGTCCATCGAGGTCGATCCAGCGGTCCATCACCTCGTCATCCTAGGTCGGTGCTGGTGACAGGATGCGGTGGTGCCCAGACTTCCCGACGGTGAGCCGCCGCCCCCGAGCGGCGAGCTGCCCGACGAAGCGCTCGCCACCCTGGTGGGCGCCCGGTTCGGCATCTACCTGCACGTCCCGTACTGCGCGGTGCGCTGCGGCTACTGCGACTTCAACACCTACACCCTGACCGAGCTCGGCCCCGGGGCATCCACGGCGACCTTCGTCGACGGGGCGCTCGCGGAGCTCGACCTGGCCGCGGCCGTGCTGGGGGCCTCAGCCCCCGCCGTCGAGACCGTCTTCGTCGGGGGTGGCACCCCGACGCTGCTCCCGGCGGCCGACCTCGTGCGGTGCGTCGACGGCATCCGGGAGCGGTTCGGGCTGGCGGAGGGTGCGGAGGTGAGCACCGAGGCCAACCCGGACTCGGTCTCCGCGGCGGACCTCGAGGTGCTGGCCGCCGGGGGTTTCACCAGGGTGTCGATCGGCATGCAGTCCGTCGTTCCTCATGTGCTCCGCACCCTGGATCGCACCCACGACCCGGCGCGGGTCGCGACTGCGGTGGCTGGGGCGAAGTCGGCAGGGCTCGCGACGAGCGTCGACCTCATCTACGGCACGCCAGGGGAGTCGTTGACCGACTGGCGCGAGAGCCTCGACGCCGCGGTGGCCCTGGAGCCCGACCACGTCTCCGCGTATGCGCTGGTCGTGGAGGAGGGCACCGCCCTGGCCCGTCAGGTGAGCCGGGGGGAGGTGCTCGCACCTGAGGAGGACGACGAGGCCGACAAGTACGAGCTGGCCGATGAGGTGCTCGCTGCAGCCGGGTTCGGCTGGTACGAGGTGAGCAACTGGTCGCGCGAGGTGGGCGGGCGGTGCCGGCACAACGAGGGCTACTGGCGCGGTGACCCGTGGTGGGGAGTAGGCCCCGGCGCGCACAGCCACGTCGGCGGCGTGCGCTGGTGGAACGTCAAGCACCCGAGGTCGTATGCCGCTCGGCTGGCAGAGAGGGAGTCGCCGGCCGCTGGGAGGGAGACCCTCACCGCCGAGCAGCGCCGCGACGAGGAGGTGCTGCTCGGCGTGCGCCTGCGCGACGGGCTGCCGATCGAACGCCTCGACGCCATCGGCCGCGAGGCCGTTGCCGGGCTCGTGGCCGATGGCCTGGTCGAGGGTGTCGCCGCGGTGCGGGACCGGCGGGTGGTGCTGACCCTGCGGGGCCGGCTCCTGGCCGACACGGTGGTCCGCCGCCTGCTCGGCGTGTAAGGGCCGGGGTTTCCCCTACTTGACGAACTGCGGCGTCAGCGGCGGGGTCCACCACTCGCCGTTGTTCGCCTTGATCGCCCCGATGATGTGCACGATCACGGCGTAGAGCCCGGCCGCCAGGATCAGTGGGATGCCGATGATCAACCCGATGATCGTCAGGCAGAAGATGATTCCCACGATGAAGCCGATGCCGGCGAGGATCTGAACGTTGAGGGCGTTGGCGGTGTGGTGCCGCACGAAGGGCCCCCGGTCCCGGAAGACGAGGTACATCACCAGGGCGCAGACGAATCCGAGGGTGCCGCCGGAGAAGACGGTGGCGGCGAGGGCGACCCCGTGCGCGGCCATCCCGGTGGTGCGCTCGTCGTTGGGGGCCATCGGCGTCGTGGGCACTGGCAGGTACGAGGGGGCCTGTTGGGCGTAGGGCGGCGGCTGTGCGGCATCGGCGTCGGGCGGCAGCTCGGCGTAGGGCGGCGGGGGCGGTGGCTGTGCTGCCTCAGGGGCCGGCGGCTGCTCGGCGGTGGGAGTGGCCAGCTCGGGATGCTCCTCGAAGGAAGCCGTGGGGTCGCTGGGGGTGTCGGTCGGGTGGGGACTTTGGTCGCTCATCTGGTGCTCCTCGTCGTGGTGGTCTCCGTCCATCAAACACCCGACGCGGCCCGGGCCCCCCTGGTTCCGGGGTGAGTCCGGGGCCGGGTCAGGGTCCGGTCAGGGGCGACCCCGAGCGGTGGGTGGGGTGCGGGCCCTCAGTCCGGGGCGGTGACGAAGTCGATGAGCTCCTCGACCCGGCCGAGTAGCTCGGGCTCCAGGTCGGTCCACGAGTCGACGGAGCGCAGCACCCGCTGCCAGGCGCGGGCCAGGTCAGCCTGGGACTCGTGCGGCCACCCGAGGTGGGCTGCGACGCCGACCTTCCACGACGTGCTGCGCGGGATGACCGGCCACTGCTCCATCCCCAGGCGCCCCGGCTTCACCGACTGCCAGACGTCGACGTACGGGTGACCGACCACCAGGA
>JBDSVV010000082.1:0-4471 GCA_039927035.1 Ornithinibacter sp.
AGCGTGATCCCCGCGCCCGGCTAGTAGACGCCCTCGACGGAGCATAGAGACCCGGCGTCACCGGACGGCACGAGAACATTTTCGCCCCGGAACGGGCGCCCCGGAAGGGGCAATATGGCTAGTAGCCCAGAATGACGTATGCCGCCAGGCCCAT
Organism: Ornithinibacter sp.; assembly: GCA_039927035.1. GTDB lineage: Bacteria > Actinomycetota > Actinomycetes > Actinomycetales > Dermatophilaceae > Fodinibacter. The sequence continues at coordinate 155 of JBDSVV010000082.1, forward strand.
CGCGGCGCCAGGGGCGAGTTGTCAGACCGTTGCGGTTGTGTGTGGGTCCCCGGCCTGATGGTTTTGGATGTACTGAGCCATCGTGATTCCGCCGAGGGCGTCGATCGGCACCGCATAAGGCGAGATGGTCGCGGTTCCTGGTCCGTCCTCGCCGCCGGTTCGGCTGTTCTCCGCGTTCGCCGACGGTGCTCCGAGCAGGATCGCAGCTAGCAGAATGAACGAGGCGCTTGTTGTCTTCCTCATGTCGATCATTCCTTTCTCGTCAAAGCGGGTGAAACCTATTGAGATGGGCTGAGCAGGTCTGTCAGGCCAACGAGGCGTGCGAGGCCGAGGCGAAGAGGGCAGGCTGGCGCCGCTCGGACTGGGCTCCATGGCGGAGCCCCTCCCTGCGTCTACGGCACCGCGCGGTTCCGGGACCGTGCTGGTCAGGTCTCGTTCAGGCCCAGATGAGCTCTAGCTGGATGTTGTCTGGGTCGCGAAATACAAGGGTGGCGAACGGAAAGGGTTCCGTTACGTCAGTGATCTCGCCGTGCTCGACGTCGAGCTCGTCAAGATGGGAGGTCCATAGGTCGAGGTCGGCACGCTTTGGGACGTGGATGGATACGTGGTCGAGGCCCGTGCGGCGTTCCTCGAAGCGCTCACCCTCATGAGACGGGTGGTGATCGAGCCCGATGTCGAGATCCCCACCTGGACGATGCAGGAGCACCGTGTGCCCGCTGCCGCCGTTGTGGTGCTCGAGGCTCAGGCGCTCCATGCCAAGGACCCGGCAATACCACGCCTCGCTGGCCACGACGTCGTTCACCGTGAGCCCCACGTGGTGGAGGCGGCCCAGGGCGGGGGCCCCTGACCGCCGGCCATCATCGCCGTCGAGGGGAACAGTGACCATGGGCTTGCCCCGATTTCGTTCTTCCATCATGGTGTGTATCATCAATGTGTAATGTAACTCTAGCTTGTTGAACCGTGCTGTCAAGGGAGTCCAGTGGCCAAAGGTGGAAAGACCGCACGCGGACGGAAGACCGCCGCTCGGATCGTCACGGCGGCCACGAGACTCTTCGTGGAAAACGGCTACGTGCAGACGACCATGGCGGCTGTCGCAGAAGAAGCCGGCGTCGCTGTGCAGACTCTCTACCTGGCCTTCGGATCCAAGGCGGCGATCCTGGCCGAAGTGCACGACCTCTCCGTGGTTGGCGCCAATGAAAACGTCCCAGCGCTCGACCAACCATGGGTGGCTGATGTCCGCGCCGAGGTCGACGGCCCGCGAGCTCTCCGGCTCGTGATGAACAACTCGCTCGGGATCAGCGAACGCGTAGCCACCGTGTACGCGACGATCCAGACCGCGGCAGCCGACACCGAGGTGGCCGACCTGTTGGCGAAAGTGCGGACTGAGCGCCTGCGCTCCATGCGCGAGCTCGCCGCGATCCTGGCGACCAAGTCCGGTTTTGCCACCGACCTAGCGGACAGAGCCGCCGACATCCTCTACGCACTTGTCAGTGTTGAGCTCTACCAGCTCCTGGTCGTAGAGCGGCACTGGACCTCCGAAGACTGGATGGCCTGGGCCTACGACGACGCCGCCCGATGCCTGTTCCCGAATGCCACGGCGACCCTCGAAGAGGCTCCATTCCCTCAAGGAATTGGCAATCACTCGCCCCGTAGAAGTGAATCCGTTCATGACCCTGCCGCCGGTTGAGCGACTTGCGCGAGGCGACACGTTGGACACGTCGTCTCGCTTGAGGCGCGCAAGGTGACATCACGATCATTCGGCAGTGCACGCGGCAACTCGCCCCGCCACCTAAAGATGCGAAACACGGCTCCAGCCGTGTCGACGCGCAAGTCGAACTCGGCTAGAGAAGGCCGGCCAGTTGTCCTCTATCTTATCGCGTTCGCTCTGCCGTGGTCACCCGTATCTGGGGTGGTCAACAATGGGTCGACTCGCCTGAGCCGGACCTCTCGCCACCTACCCATGCAGCTTGCTAGCGATGCCTCGCAGAGTCGCCTGACTGGTCGCCCTGAGCGGTGAGCGAAGGCCAGTCCTTCCGCCGCCGTTGGCGCGTTCCCTCTACCGGACTGCTGACCCTCAGCCGCTGTTCGCGTGTCGCGAATTCCGTCTTCGCGGCGCAGTCTCCGTGCGCGCTGACTCCCCCGCTCCTGTCTAGGACCCCCCCCGGGTTCGATTCGACACCGATCTTCGGTGTGAGCGAAACCGCGGACGCTGTCGCTTTGACACACTGCAGATGTGAAGCTCCCCATCGTTGGCGTCCGCCAGATCAAGCTGCCTGTGAGTGACTTGGCCATCAGCGCCCGATGGTACGCAGATCTCTTCGATCTGGAACTGGCCAACGAGTTCTTTGAGGACGGCGCAGTCAGAGGTGTCGTCCTTGCCGATCACGAAGCGGGGTTCGTGATCGGGCTGCGCGAGCGCGAACATTGTGCGAGCAATCCGGTCCTGGACGGCTTCGATGTATGTGCCTTCATGCTCCGGGGGGCGGAGGCAATGTCGGCCGTGATCGATCGCTGCGTCGAGCTCGGTATCGAACACGGCCATGTCGATGACCGCGGAGACTTCGGGATTGCGATGGACATCGCCGACCCGGACGGGACGGTGCTGCGTTTCGTGGCCGGCGCGCACACCGGCCCTCCAGGCGCATTCGCCGGAATCGAGTTCGCTACCGGGGCGCCGGTCATCTATGACCAGCCCCGACTCCACTTCTAGTTCGAGCCGTGACTGCACGTCCTCGCGCTACCGCGATCAGGTGACTCGGGGGTTGCGTCTTACCACCGCATGTGATTGTCAAGAACGCATGGACGAACGCCGCTCCCGGACCGCGGCGCCCCACTCCACCGTCGCCCCGGCCTTCCCCCGCCAAGCTCCCCCGAACTCAAACATTGGCAGCGTGCAACTTTGCGCCTGAAGCGTCGGGGGTGGGCCTCGCTCGCCAACATCAGTCATTGGGGGGTGCAAACCGAACTAACGACTTCCGACAGTCTCGGGCGCCCAGGGCCAGGGTAGCGTTAGAGACGTCACGGTGACTGGCGCGGCCCACCGCGTAGGGGTCGGCCCTCGAGTGCCCGGCTCTCGTTGTCCCGCAGCCGGGGTTCGTAGTGGCTAAAGAAGACGCGCCCGACCAGGTCACGGCGGCTTCGCACCCCGGTCTTGTCGAACACGCTCTTGAGGTGCTGCTGCACCGTGTGGGTAGAGACGACCAGTGCATCGGCGATCTCGGTGGTGGAGCTGCCGGTGAGCACGAGCCGGGTGACCTCCTGCTCGCGCTCGGTGAGCCCGTAGGCGGCCATGAGCAGCGGCGCGATGCGCGCCGGGTGCGCTGGCTCGACGATCACGGCTACTCGGCGTGCGTCCAGGGTGCTGAGGACCGCTCCGTGGAGGACAAGCCAGTTCCCGGAGCGGGCCAGGACTCGTGCTACGGCGAGCTCGGCCGGGCCGTCCTGCGCGGGGTGTTGCGTCGACCGCAAAGCACGTGCCGCCACGGTGAGAAGCGCCGAGGGCAGTCTGCCCGCTGCGAGGTCGCCGTCCGGGAGTTCCTCGAGCCAACGCTCGACACCCGGTGTGGTCGACTCGATCTCCCATCGGTCGTTGACAACCACAAGTCCGGGGGCGTCGGGGCCCTCCGGATCCGTTGCCTCACCGACGAGCAGCCCACGCCGCGCACCTACGGCGAGATGATTGGAGGCCGCTGCCAGGAACTCGCACTCCTCACGGTCGAACAACGGCTGCCCGACCTCGCGGTACAGCCCGACCGCACCCCACGCCTGCCCGTCACGGGTACGTAGGGCCGCGATGAGCTCCTGGTCCCCGCCCATGGCGATGTTGGCGTGCCACCGTGGTGAACTCGACGGGTCTCCCCCGGTGGCTTCATGCAGGGTCGACCAGCCTCGCTCGGACCGCACGACGTCGACGATCTTGTTGACGTCGTCGTCGTAGTACTCCAACGCCAGCGCCTCCGGCGGCAACTGCGGCATGTACGGGTTGTAGTGACTGGTGATGAGCAGAGACGCCGGATCGAGGGTGTACCAGCACGGAGCGGTGAAGTAAGGAACGGTCTCGGCGAGGACCCCGCCGGCCTCCCGCCAGAACGAGACCAAGTCAAGCGGCTCAGCCGCCAACCGGCTCAGCTTGTCGAGAGCCCGGTCCTTCGTGATCACTCCAGCCACGGTAGAGGCCACACGGCCTGGACGGAACACCACATTTGTGGCATGGAGCCAGATCCGAGGCGCACCTACGGTCGATGCACCACCACCCCACCACCAGGAGACCACTGATGACCGACCTCGCCACCGCTCTGACCGCGCGGGTGATTCGCC
>JBDSVV010000083.1:0-4493 GCA_039927035.1 Ornithinibacter sp.
GTGGTGACGGCGTGGTTCGTCTTCGAGACCGGGGTCGGTCGCGGACGGGGCCTGCTCCGACTGGTCGAGGAGGACGGCACTGACCGGGCCTGGACCCTGCTCACCGCGCTCGAGGAGCTCAAGGGACACGAGGAGCCGAGAGGTGGTCGGCGCGCGATGGGCGCCGAGCACGGCGCGAGCAAGCACCGCGCGACGTGGAAGGAGCAGCGCCAGGCCGAAGCCGAGAGCCTCGGGTCCACGACGCAGCCGTACGTGCTCGTCATCGGCGGTGGGCAGGGTGGCATCGGTCTCGGCGCCCGGCTGCGCCAGCTCGGCGTGCCGAGCCTGGTGATCGACAATCACCCACGACCGGGGGACCAGTGGCGCGGGCGCTACACGTCACTCTGCCTGCACGACCCTGTCTGGTACGACCACCTGCCCTACCTGAAGTTCCCGGACAACTGGCCCGTGTTCGCGCCGAAGGACAAGATCGGCGACTGGCTCGAGTCCTACGTGAAGGTCATGGAGATCCCCTACTGGTCCAACACCGAGGCCCGCTCGGCCACATGGTCCGAGGCCGCGGGTGAGTGGAGCGTGGAGGTGGAGCGGGAGGGGATGCCGTTGACGTTGCGGCCGACCCACGTGGTCTTCGCGACCGGCATGTCCGGCAAGGCCCGGATGCCGGAGGTCGAGGGCGCGGACATCTTCCGCGGGGAGGTCCACCACTCCTCCCGCCACCCCGGGCCCGACGCCTACCGAGGAAAGAGGGCGGTCGTCATCGGGAGCAACAACAGCGCGTTCGACATCTGTGGCGCGCTGTGGGAGCACGACGTCGACGTGACGATGGTCCAGCGCAGCAGCACCCACATCGTCAAGAGCGCGAGCCTGATGGAGTACGGCTTGGGTGACCTCTACTCCGAGCGGGCGCTCGCGGCCGGGGTCACCACCGAGAAGGCGGACCTGATCTTCGCCTCCCTGCCCTACCGGATCCTGCACGAGTTCCAGATCCCCGCCTACGAGAAGATGGCCGAGGTCGACAAGGACTTCTACGACCGCCTCGAGAAGGCGGGCTTCTGGCACGACTGGGGCTCGGACGGGTCCGGGCTCTTCATGAAGTACCTGCGGCGGGGCTCCGGCTACTACATCGACGTGGGGTCCGCCGAACTGGTCGCGAACGGGGACGTAGCGCTCGCGCACGGGCAGGTGGTGCGGCTCACCGAGGACGCCGTGGTGCTCGATGACGGCACCGAGCTGCCGGCCGACCTCGTCGTGTTCGCGACCGGCTACAACTCGATGAACGGCTGGGTCGCCGACCTGGTCGACCAGGACACGGCCGACCGGCTGGGCAAGTGCTGGGGCCTGGGCTCGGACACCCCGAAGGACCCCGGCCCGTGGGAGGGCGAGCAGCGCAACATGTGGAAGCCGACCCAGGTGCCGAACCTGTGGATGCACGGTGGCAACCTCCACCAGTCGCGGCACTACTCCCTGTCCCTCGCGTTGCAGCTGGCGGCACGCTTCGCCGACCTGGACACCCCCGTCTACCGGCTGCAGGAGGTGCACCACACCGGCTGAGGTGTCCTACCGTTCCCGGACCCTGGCGTCAGGCTCGTGGCGCCAGGACCAGAGCGCTGCAGCGAGTGCAGTCGACAGCAGGACCAGGGATGCCGCCAACGACCAGCGCAGGGCGGCACTCGGGGCGTCGGTGCCCGAGATCGCGACCTGGTAGAGGGTGACAAGCAGTGCTGCTCCGATGGCTGAACCGATGCGCTGCCCGGTCTGCAGCGCACCGCCGGCCGCTCCGCCCATGCGGGTCGGCACGTCCGCCAGGGACAGGGTGATGTTGGGGGAGACGACGGCCCCGCCTCCGAGCCCGGCGAGCAGGAGGGGCAGGCCGAGCAGCAGCCCCATCACCGGGCTGTCGGCGGCCGTCGGCGCCAGGAGAGCGAGTGCCACGATGCCGGTCATCATCACGGCGAGTGCGATGACGGTGAGCGGCCGGCCGATGCGGCTGACGACGCGACCGGCGACGGGTGAGGCGATGGCCGAGCCGACGGCGAAGGGTGTCAACATCAGCCCGGCGCTGAGCGGTGTGAGACCCAGGCCGTCCTGGAAGTAGATGCTGAGCACGAGGAAGACCCCGGTGAACCCCGTGAAGTAGAGGCTGCCGATGATGATGCCGCTCGCATATCCCGGGGTGGAGCGGAGCAGGGCGAGGTCGAGAAGCGGCGAGCCGCCGGTGCGCACGACCCGCTGTTCCCAGCGGATGAACGAGAGGGCGAAGAGCGGCACGAGCAGGAGCAGGAGCAGGGGGAGACGCCGGCCGCTCTCGACGCTCACCACCGGGTAGAGCATCGCGAGCACCGTCGCTCCGAGGAGCGCGGCGCCGGGGAGGTCCAGGCCGGTGTCGGGCGAGGCGTCGGCGTCCCGACCCGGCACGAGCCGCGCGATGGGGACGAGCAGCACCAGCCCGATCGGCACGTTGACGAGGAAGATCCAGCGCCATCCGTTCTCCTCACCGAACGCGGCGATGAGCAGTCCACCGAGGATCGGACCGATCGCTGAGGAGACCGAGACGGTGAACCCGAACAACCCGAAGGCGACACCCCTCTCGGCGCCACGGAAGAGGGACTGGATCAACCCGGAGCTCTGCGGGGTGAGCAGGCCGGCGGCGAACCCCTGGACCAGGCGAGCGATCACCAGGACCGTGATCGTGGGAGCCAGGCCCGCGGCGGCGCTCGCTGCGATGAACCCGATGAGGCCGATGAGCATCATCGAGCGGCGGCCGTGGGCGTCCCCGAGCCGCCCGCCGATGACCAGGAGGAGCCCGAGGGCCAGTGCATACCCGGAGACCACCCACTGGATCGCACCCCCGGTGGTCTCCAGGCCGGTGCGCATCGACGGGATCGCGACGTTGACGATGGTCACGTCGAGCAGCACCATGAAACCGACTGTCAGCGTGACGCCGAGCACCTTCCACCGGTTGGGGTCAGGCTCCACCCACGCATCGTCGGTGCGCTCGTCCGTCTCTTGGCTCACTCCGCCAACGGTAGGTGGTGCACGGTCGCGCACTGGCCCCATGGAGGTGGCCGACCCCGCAACCCTCGACGAACCCCGACTCGCGCTGGTGGCTGAGCCCGCGGGCTCCGGGGCTCAGCCGTCCATGGCGAGGGCCTCAGCCGTTGTCAGCGAAGGGCTCAGCCCTCGACGGCGAGGGTCAGGGGCAGGATGCCGTCGGCGCCGGCGAGTCGCAGGGCGCGACCGGCGATGGTGAGGGACCACCGGGAGGAGACGAGGTCGTCGACGAGGAGCACCGGTCCGTCGAGGTCGGTGAGGGCGGCGGCGAGGTCGGGCCCCACGACCAGGCGCTCCCACACCCCCGCGAGCCGGAACGCGCTGTTGCCGCCGGGCTCCCCGGTGGGGCCGCCGTGCGCGAGGTCGAGGGTCCCGAGGAACGGCAGTCGTCCGATCTCAGCGAGCCCCGCGGCGAGTGAGGAGACGAGCTGAGGGCGGCCGCGCGAGGGCATCGCCACCACGCCGACGGGTCGCTGCGCCCAGCCCCACTCGGCGAGCACGGGCACACAGGCGCGAAGCAGGTCGGGGTGCGCGGGCGCATCGGTGGCCAGCACCTCGCGCAGTCGCTGGCCCCACCCGAGGTCGGAGAGGCGTGCCAGGGCGCGGCCGCGCAGCAGCGCCTGGTCAGCCGGGATCTTGCCCTTGACCGGCACACCCAGACGATCCATGCCGGTCGGCCACTGCACCCGCGGGTCGATGTCGACGCCCACCCTGGCCAACCGCTCGCGGGCCGCACCGACCACGCGTTCGGGCACGTCGGTGGCGTACCAAGGGCCCGCGCACCCGTCGCAGCGACCACAGGCGGTCGCCGACGTGTCGTCCAGGGTTTCCTGCAGGAAGGCCATCCGGCACGCATCGGTCTGTTCGTAGTCGACCATCATCTGCTGCTCGGACCGGCGGGCCTGGGCGACCCGCTCGTAGCGCTCACCGTCGTAGGTCCACGGCACCCCCGTGGAGATCCATCCCCCGGTGACCCGCTGGACGGCCCCGTCGACATCGAGCACCTTGAGCAACAGCTCGAGGCGGGTGCGACGCACGTCGACGGCCGTCTCGATGGCGGCGGTGGACAATGGCCGCCCGGCCTCGGCGAGGGCACGCAGCACGGCCTCGGCCTGGTCCTCGCGCGGCATGGACACCGACGCGAAGTAGCTCCAGATGTCCTTGTCCTCGGGCCCCGGCATGAGCAGCACGTCTGCGCGCTCGGTGGCCCGGCCCGCACGACCGACCTGCTGGTAGTAGGCCACCGGAGAGCTCGGTGCGCCCAGGTGCACGACGAAGCCGAGGTCGGGTTTGTCGAAGCCCATGCCGAGTGCCGACGTGGCCACGAGCGCCTTCACCTCGTTGCGGCGCAGCGCTCCCTCCAACCGCTCGCGGTCGGCCGGGTCGGTGCGACCGGTGTAGGACGCCACGGTGAGACCGGCCTCCGACAGGGCTGCGGCGAC
>JBDSVV010000084.1:0-4044 GCA_039927035.1 Ornithinibacter sp.
CGCCCCCCGCGCCGGCGAGTCGACCCCCGGAGCGAGCGCTACCCCCCTTCCCGCCCCCTCACGCAAGGTCCATCACCTGACGACGTCTGGCTCTGCCGCAGGTGGCTTCACATGGTCCTCGGAAGAGGATGTCGAAGCCAACGTCGACTGCGCAACGTTCGATGCGCACGTGGCCGCCTCGGTCACCGACCGCTTCACCATCTCCTTGGATTCCGATGGCGCCACCGCCAGCTTCACGGAGTCAATCTCAGTCCCCCGAAGTGTGTGGACCAACACCGAGACCGGCGACTCCATCGTCATGGCGGGCCACTACATCCAGGTCGCCAACCGCGTCCCCAGGACGAACAAGTTCCATCGCACGGTGACCAGGTCCCAGTCCCCAGTCAGCGAACCGCGCAACGGTGCGGCTACGAAGGACGCCGGCCGTACGCTCAACGACGAGGACGTCGAAGACAGTACCTGGAGCGACCTTACGGGCCAGCACCACTTCGCCGACGCGGCGCTTACCGAGCCGACGCCCTGCACGGCCATCGAATGACGCGCAATGCCAATCGTTGGCCCTGACAACTACAGCGCAGCCGCTGTGCAGCAAGGGTTCTAGGTTCGCACGTGCCTGCCTCGAACGCTCCCGTTCACTACCCGCGACCGTCATCCTCCTCCGCCCAACCCATGCCTGACGGGAACAGCGGGACAGTGATGGCGGTCACCGAAGGTTCCCAAACCTGCTCCGCCAAGGTCCCCACCGCGCCTGGCCAACTGGTGGCCTCCCGAGGGCTCGGGTTGTGGATGCGTCTATTCGCCGCCTGAGGGCGGATTGTCGCTACCTCAGCGGCGCCTCACTTCGCCGTGTTCCGACGAGCGGAATCACATGGGCTAGGAAGAAGGCCCGGTCCGCGTCGAGTCGCTCAGGCTCGCGCGCTGACCTATGCATTGCAGTCAAGAGGCAGCCCGGCGCCTCGTGCCACACGAAGTCCCCCGCCGCGGGCTCGATGTGCCACCACGAGCCTGGGATGCGTTCAGCACTGTCGATTCCGGCGCTGGGTGGCATCGGGCTCAGCTCGCGCACAAGCACGCCCACCGGGATTCTGATCGCCGGAAGCGAGGACTCCAGCAGAGGGAGGTGGCCCATCAGGTCACCCCACAGGCCCCGGCTTGCCGACTGGGAGCACTCCAACTGCGGCATCGTCGGCGCTGACGCAGGATCGGTGAAGTACGACCCCCAGACCAAGAAAGCGCCACGTGTGCCTCCTCCGGCGTCGACTCGCCGGCTGTGCGCCCGGTAGTTCTCAGACATCCGGTCCTGCCCGAAGATCGGGCGGGGGAGTGGCGGTGCTAGACGCTGCGTCAGCCGGGCCCCAGCGGGCAACGGGCGAGCGGTGATGGCGTCGCCGCTGTGCTCGAGCCCACACCCAAGACCCGATCAGACTCAGCCCGATCCCAGCCACGACGTCACTTCGCCGGCCTCTCCCCGCGTGGCGGAGCACACGGCTGTCACTGCACCCGCACTCCGGGCATTCAGCAAGATGGATCCGCATCCGAAGGTCTCGTCTTGGGGGTGCGCAAATCTGCGGTTCGGCATACACAGTGTGGCGTCAGGGGTACCGTTGAAAGGCTCTGAGGAAAGGGAGTCGCCATGAAGGCATCAGCGGTGGCGGTGGACGTGATCGTGAAGTTCGAAGGCCTGAAGTTGGACGCCTATCTCGACCCGGCAGGGAAACCCACCATCGGGTACGGAACAACGGTCTATCCCGAGGGCCATAGCGTCAAAATCGGAGATGGGATCTCGACCAACGAGGCCCACGAGTACCTGGCCTTCGACGTCGACAAGTTCTCGGCGGGTGTGTCACGCCAGGTCACAGGCCTGAACCTGAACCAGAACCAGTTCGATGCGCTCGTCTCCTTCTCCTACAACGTCGGTTTGAGGGCTCTTGGGGGCAGTACGCTGCTAAAGAAACTGAAGGCGGGCGACAAGGCCGGGGCTGCCGCTCAGTTCCCCCGGTGGAACAAGGCCGTGGCGGGGGGCGTCAAGAAGGTGCTTCCGGGGTTGGTGAAGCGCCGCGCGGCCGAGCAAGCCCTCTTCCTCAAGGCGCCGGCACCGGCGTTCGCCTCAGTTGCAGCAACGTTGATCGGACTCTCGACGCAGCCCGGCGATTTTGCGGGTGCAACGCACACCCCCAGCGCCGCGGCCATCGCGGGGAAGAACTACTTGCTCCTCACCCGGACGGCGGATAAGGACGACAAAGGCCTGACACTCCTTCGACTTGCCTACGTGAAGAACGGGCAGAAGAAGGCTCACATCCTCGTCTACTCGGGAACCCCAAGACACCAGGTGTTTCGCAAGGGCAGCAAAAGCCAACTCGGTTCACTCGAGCCATTGCCCGAAGGGCGCTGGTTCGTACACGACATCCTGTGGCGGGACGGTAGGGACAACTACAAGGGCAAGGTGTTCAGCGCCGCCCTGGGCCCGGTGACCATCAAGCTGGACTACGAGACTCCCGGGACGACGGCACGTCGCGCGATCGAGATGCACATCGATGCGAACCGGGCAAGGAATCCCGGTACCGCGGGGTGCATCGGAGTGCGGAGCGTCACTGACTACAAGACCTTGGTCACGTGGCTACGCGACACCAATCCGCGCGGCCTCTTCGTCGACCACGGCTTGGGAACCTGCCCGACCCCCTAACGCCCTACCCCTGTGCACCGTTGCGCCACGTCCGGCGCGATGGCCTCCCCGGTCCGCGCAGATCGGGCCGACCAACCAGGATCCGAGGGATGCACCAGAGTGGACAGGCGACGTTCATCGCCTGCCGAAGCTCAAGGTCGGCGTCAGGGTCCGTCGAGGGGGCCAACGCGACGTAGGACGCGGTGGCTTTGGCTGTGGCGAAAGTTGAGGCGTCGCCGAGGAACGGGCGGATCGTGGGTGCGGTCATTGGTCCCATCCCGGGCAGGGACAGCAGCAGCGGGTCATCGCCGTACAGGGCCGCCCAATAGTGGTGGGCGTGGGTCGCGGCGCGCCCGATCTGCTCAGCGGCGATGGTGATGTCATGCAGGTGCTCACCGGTCTCCCAGGCGAGGGCGTCAAGGTCCAGGTGCCCCTGCCAGAACTGTGACCAGCCGGCAGCTGCGGCGCGGATCCTGTTGGCTCGAGCGTGCACGTCGGGCACGTCTCGGGTGTGGGCAGCCACGACCGCGACCAGGGTGGAGCGCCGCGCACTGGCCAACGCCCGTAGGTCCGGCCACCGGGTCAGGACCGCGACCTCGGTCGGCCAGGACCCTGCGACTGCGGCCCACGCATCGGGAAGGCCCACCGCGCCAATGAGGTCAACTGGCGGCGGGGGGCACGGTTGCTGTCGATGACGAGCTTGCCCCCCCGGACCAGCGCCCGCCGAAGCGCCAGCTGACTCTCCTGCGGTGGGTTCAACGGAGACAGGGAGAAGACCTCATCCGCGGTGGCGAGCATGTCGGCGTCGATGAGGTCGGGCTTGTGCTTGCCGCTGATCGCTTCTCGCCACCGCGCCGCGTGCCGGGACCCGACCAAGGAGAGGTTGATGCCGGCCTCACCCGGGGCCACAGACAACCCGAGCCAGGTCATCGACGTCGGTTCAGCCACAGCGACCACGCCGGGGTAGGGAGCGAGCTCCTCGCCCAGGCGGCGCAACCCGGCCAGGGTGGGTGGAACATGGAATGGGGTCAGGCGTACCTGCCCGTCAAGGGTGGTCTCTTTCACGCACACGTGATGCTTCGCCCCCACCGCGGTGTCTATGCCGACTTGGACCCGCATCACAGTGGGTGGACTCCTTCGGCCAAGGCCGGGACACTGGCATCGTGGCCACGCCGCCCAGGCGATGGGTCCCGGGCAAGGAGGAACCATGACCGAGGCCGGAACCAAGGACGACCCCTGGCGGCTCACCACCGCACCGGGAACCTCGCAGTACACGATGTACGCCGACACCGAGTCCGATCCAGCACTGCTCATCTGCCAGGTGGGTTCCACCCGACTGACCTACCTGCTTCGCGCCATCGAGGACCTACGCGAGATGCTCG
>JBDSVV010000085.1:0-9996 GCA_039927035.1 Ornithinibacter sp.
GCCGCCCCGCTCGCCGAAGGAGGCTCCTCATGCCCAAGGCCCCGCTGCCCACCGAGGTCGCCGAGCTGTTCGCCCGACCCAACCCCGCCGTCGTCGCGGTGCTGATGCCCGGGGGCGCACCGATGTCGGTCGCCACCTGGTATCTCGTGGAGGACGACGGCACGGTGCTGCTCAACATGGATGCCGGTCGCGCGAGGCTCCGATGGATGCGCGAGCACCCGCAGATCGCCCTCACCGCGCTCAAGGACGGCGAGTGGTACACCCACGTCAGTGTGCGCGGGCCGATCGTGCGGTGGGAAGACGACCCGGAGAGAGGCCTGGCCGACATCGACCGTCTCTCGATGCACTACTCGGGCAAGCCGTATCCCGTGCGCGACCGTTCCCGGGTCAGCTGCTGGATGCGGGTCGATCACTGGCACGGCTGGGGCGGGGCCAAGCGCGACTGAAAGGATGGCGTGATGGATCACGAAGCAGAACACACAGCGTCGGCTCGGCGCGGACGGGTGAGTCGTGTCGTGCGTGCGGCGAGCAAGGTGGCCCTCGGGGCCGCGCTCGTCACCGCCGGCACCGCGCACCTGACCACGATGCGCGAGGAGTTCCAGGCGCAGGTGCCGGAGTGGGTCCCGTTCGAACCCGACGACGTCGTCGTGTGGTCGGGTTACGCGGAGATCGCCCTCGGTGCCGCGACGCTCCTCACCTGGACGCAACCCGCTCGAGCTCGGATGGGCACGGTGGGTGCCGTCTTCTTCCTCGGGGTCCTGCCGGGCAACTTCGCCCAGTGGCTCGAGCGCAAGGACGGCTTCGGGCTCGACACCGACCAGAAGCGCGCCGCGCGGCTCCTCGTCCAACCGGTGCTCATGGCCTGGGCGCTGCACGCCGGCGACACCCGCCGCCAGAAACGACTTCTCCGCCCCTGATGTCAGCCCCCGACCATGCTGAGATCCGACGCGCTGCGCTCCCACGGTTGTGGGGCGGCGTCAAGCTGGCGAGTCTGCGGCCGGGGAGCCGGGGACTGCTGCCGCGTCAGTTCTCGGCCAGCAAGGGTCCCGTTTCCCTGTCAGGCTGACGATCGCGAGTTCGCCTCGACGCGCTCCCACCGGGGGGTTGTCACGCAGAGGGTCGGTGGCCACGCACTTGTCGGTGCGTGAGCAGCGGTCTTCTGCGAGTCCTTGTGCGCGGCGGCTCCTGAGCGGCGGTCGCGGTCCCCTGATGCGCTGGGCGTGGCTCTGGACCATCAGCGTGCCGCGGGATGTCACCCATCCATGGACGTGCCGCGGTGGACGAGCTGCGGGCCAAGGGTGCCGAAGGCGCGCGCGGCCGCGCTCATGGCACCCCTCGCTCCGGCATCCGGTCACCTGCCCGGAGTGCGCACGCCAAGAGGCAGTCGGTGGGCGCTGACAGGGCGCTGTGCGTGGAGCTCGCCGTCGCGGCCCCTCCTCCCTGTCGGCGTGCTCGGAACGGCGACCCGGTGGGTTCACGTCCCGCGCCCACGGCTCGGCGTCTCGGACTTCGCGGCTGAGGTGCCGATCTGTCTCACGCGGTCCCGAACTCGTGAATTCTTCTCAGAATCGTTCACCCCTGACATCTGCCCTCCTCACGGGGGTTTCGGGGTCACCCGGAAGACCCCGGTGAGACAAGGGATGCACAGTCGTGTCTCCCCGAGGCTTCTTCTCGTCTTCTGGCCGGCGCCTCAGCCGTGAACGGCCTTGACGGCCCCGACGAGCGCGGACGTCAGAGTCGCGAGATCGCTCTCGGAGGTCACGTAGGGCGGCATGGTGTAGACGAGGTCGCGGAACGGGCGCACCCACACACCACGCTCGATCGCCGCCGCCGTGACCTCGGCCACCCGCACCGGCTCACGCAGCTGCACCACCCCGACGGCCCCGAGCACCCGCACCTCGGCCACGCTGCTCAGGGTCGTCGCGGCCTCGAGCCCGGTGCGCAGCCCCGACCCGATCCGCCGCACCTCGTCCTCGGTCTCGCGGGAGGCGAGCAGGTCCAGGTTCGCAGACGCGATCGCGCAGGCCAGCGGGTTGCCCATGAACGTCGGCCCGTGCATCAGCCCACCGGCCTCCCCCGCGCTCACGCCCTCCGCCACCTCCCGGGTGCACAGCACCGCGGCGAGGGAGAGATAGCCGCCGGTGAGGGACTTCCCCACGCAGAGGATGTCCGGGGCCCCCGAGTGAACCATCCGACCGGATGGCTCACTTGGCGTGCCACCCGGGTCGCCCGCCCCGTGCAGAGCCCGGTTCCCCGCCCATAGCGGGCCGGTGCGATGGAACCCGGTCGCGATCTCGTCGTGGATCACCAGCGCCCCGTGCTCGCGAGCCAGGTCGTGCAGCACCCCCAGCACGTGCGGCGAGTAGACGTGCATGCCCCCAGCGCCCTGGAGCACCGGCTCGACGATGACCGCGGCCAGCGACTTGGCGTGCCCGGCATACAGCGCTCTCGTCTCGCGCTCCCACGCCACCATCTCCGGGTCGTCGGGAGCGCGGTGCAAACCACCGGGGGGCCGGGCCGCGAAGACGTGCTCGGGAAGCACTCCGCGAAAGAGCGCGTGCATGCCGCCGACCGGGTCGGTCACCGACATCGGTGAGAACGTGTCGCCGTGGTAGCCGCCTCGCACCGTGAAGAAGCGGGTCCGCGCACGCCCGGCCGAGAGGTGCCACTGCAGCGCCATCTTCATGGCGACCTCGACCGAGACCGACCCCGAGTCGGCCAGGAAGACGTGCTCAAGCCCAGCCGGTGCCAACCCGAGGAGCCGCTGCGCCAACCCGATCGCGGGCTCGTGGGTCAAGCCGCCGAACATCACGTGCGCCATCGACCCCAACTGCGCGGTGGCCGCGGCGTCGAGCTCGGGCACGGCATACCCGTGGATCGCGCACCACCACGAACTCATCGCGTCGATGACCTCGCGCCGCTCACCTGCCCGATCCCGCAGCCGAAGCCGGATGCCGTGCGCCGACTCCACGAGGTAAGGCTGCTGGGGCGTGAGCGCCGAGGAGTAGGGGTGCCAGACGTGCTCGCGGTCGAACGCGAGCAGCGCATCCAGGGCGTCGGGCGAGGGGGTCGGGGCTGGCATCAGCGCCCATTGTTCCCGAGTCGTGTGCCCACGTGGTCGCGAGGGCAACCTTGGGGCACGCGACTGGGGGCGGGCGTCAGGCAGCGGCGCGGGCTGCCTCGACCTCACGGGCCAAGCGACGCACGAGGTCGCGCAACGCGGCGTCGAGACCGGCGTCGGCGACGCGCCCGTCGACGAAGGCCTGGAAGGAGGAGCCCACACCCACGGTGTCCTCGATGACGTCGGCGCCGGCGACCTTGAGCACCTTCACACCGTCCTCGCGAGCCCACTGCGCACCCTTCGGGGAGCCGCTGGCCGCGATGACGGCCGCGGGCTTACCCGCGAGAGAGGAGGATCCGCGCGGCCGGGACGCCCAGTCGACGGCGTTCTTCACGGCGCTCGGCAGCGAGCCATTGTATTCCGGGGTGACGATCAACACGGCGTCGCTCTCGGCGACCGCCTCGCGCAGGTCGCGAGCCACCGCATCGAGGATTCCGTCGTGGTCGATGTCTTCGGAGTAGTGGGGCAGCTCCGCGAGTCGCTCGAACACGGTGCCGATCACGCCCGCGGGCAGGTGCGCGATGGCGGCGTCGGCGAGGGTGCGGTTGGTGGAGCCGGCGCGCAGGCTGCCGACGAAGACGAGAACGGTGAGGCTCATGGTTAGTTGAACCGTCAACAATCCTAGGGCATTCCCCGCTGCGTCCGGCGCGTTCGGCCCCGAGTTGCCGACCTGCCGGACGCGCCCGCCCCTCAGCGCCAGGTGGACTGCTCCACGCTGCCGTGGCGACTGCACGTGGCGCTCCACGCCCCAGGGGTGACCTGCACGACCATCCGGCGCCGGCAGTGCACGCAGTAGCGCGGCGGCTCGAGTGGGGCCCGGCGCTCACACCTCGCGTGCTCGACACCCGAGCCCCCAGCACGTGCCTCGCCGCACTGGCCGCACCATTGCCCCACCGCGCCGACCCGCGCCACCGGCTCCACCGCATCCTCCTGGTCCGGCACGGGAGCGAAGCCCCGGCTCAGAACGTCTCGCCGAGGGCTTTGATCGGCATCTCGAGCTCGGCGAGCAGCGCGAGGTCCTCGCCCGGATCGCGGCCCAGAGTCGTGAGGTAGTTGCCGACGATGACGGCATTGATGCCGCCGAGCAGCCCGTCGCGGGTGCCGAGGTCGCCCAGGGTGAGCTCCCGGCCACCGGCATAGCGCAGGATCGTGCGCGGGAGGGCGAGGCGGAACGCGGCGATGGTGCGCAGCGCGTCGTTGGTGCCCATCGGCTCGAGGTCGCCGAAGGGCGTGCCCGGGCGCGGGTTGAGGAAGTTCAGCGGCACCTCGTGCGGCTTGAGCTCGCCGAGCTGGGCGGCGAGCTCGGCGCGCTGCGCGAGGGTCTCGCCCATGCCGACGAGCCCGCCGCAGCACAGCTCCATGCCGGACTCCTTGACCATCAGGCAGGTGGCCCAGCGCTCCTCGAAGGAGTGCGTCGTGACGACCTGCGGGAAGTAGCTGCTCCCCGCCTCGAGGTTGTGGTTGTAACGGTGCACCCCCATGTCGACGAGGTCGTCGACCTGCTCCTGGGTCAGCATGCCCAGCGACGCGGCGACCTGGATGTCGACCGTGGCGCGGATCGCCGCGACGCCCTCGCGCATCTGCTCCATGAGCTTGTCGTCCGGGCCGCGCACGGCCGCGACGATGCAGAACTCGCTCGCGCCGGTGGCAGCGGTCTGCTTGGCGGCCCGCACCAGCTCGGGGATGTTCAGCCACACTGAGCGCACCGGCGATGTGAACTGCCCGCTCTGGGAACAGAAGTGGCAGTCCTCGGGGCACCCTCCGGTCTTCAGCGACACGATGCCCTCGACCTCGATCGCCGGGCCTTGGAACGTCATCCGCACCTCGTGGGCCAAGGCCAGCAGATCCTGCAGCTGCGCGTCGTCGGTGCGCAGCACCTCGAGCACCTGCTCCTGCGTCAGGGCGACACCGCGCCCCAGCACCTGCTCGCGCGCCACGTCGAGGATGTCGGTCCCTGTCACCTGTGCCGTCATGGGACCGATTGTTGCGTATGCCGTGCACCTCACCTCGCGGGGGACCGCGCCGCGGACACCCGTGGGCCAACCCGGGCCACCCCGGCACGAGAGTCTGCGGCTCACCGGCGCGGTCCACACCCCGGGCCACACAACGGGCTACTCGCGGAACCGCCCGAGCATCCCTCCGGGACTCTGCGCTCCTGACGCCGGCCGTTCAGAGCACGACGGCATCGGCATCGGCATCGGATCCCTTTGGTCGTCACCGCCACGTAGCCCGCCCCCGCAGCGACACGAGTATTGGTGAACGGTCATCGCGGCCCCGCTGGTCGAGATGCGGTGGATGGCCCACTGGGGCAGTTGGAGAACGCGAGCACGTTGCGGCCGGTGACCGAGAGCCAGTCGTTCTCGAGATGCATCACCTGGATCTCGCTGGCTGATTCCACGACGAAGAGCCCGCCATTGCCCGAGCACTGCATCATCTTCACGCCTCCGCCTCTGGCCGCAGACTTCAGGACCTTCCCCGGACTGCCCGAGCCCTTGTTGGCGAAGCGCACTTCACCCTGGTGGGCAACCACCTACCCCGTCTTCGCCCGCACCTCCCCTGCCCCGGATGGAGGGTGCCGCTCGACCTCAGCGCCAGGCGGAGGCTGCCAGGGCAACTGGCAGAAGGCAGGCGCCCGCGGCATACGTGTAGGCGACCACGGAGAGCCCCAAGGGAGGGGGACCGTCGGCGAGCAGGCGCAACCGGGTCGAAGCCGTGGTGCCGGCACCGAGCGCCGCCTCGGGTGTGCGGCTCCGGGCAAGGCGGACCAATGCCCTGGCTGTCGAGACCTCACCGGCAGTGCGCACCGCCGCCCGGTCGGCGAGCGCCTCCACGAGCAGGCGCACCTCGACGAGGGCCTCCTCCGACCGGAGCACCCCCGGCACCGCCGAGTGGACCACGGTGAAGAACTCCACGAGGAGGTCGTGGCGGGCCCGAAGGTGCGCGTCCTCGTGCGCGATCACCGCGTCGAGCTGCTCGGGCGGCATTGCGTCGAGCATCCCCTGGGAGAGCACCACACGCGAGTGCCGACCGGGGATGCAGTAGGCCGTCGGAGTGGGGTGGGCGAGCACACGCACCCGCTCATGGTCCGGGCGGGCGATGATGTCGACGAGCTCGCGGTGCTGG
Source organism: Ornithinibacter sp. (assembly GCA_039927035.1). Lineage (GTDB taxonomy): Bacteria > Actinomycetota > Actinomycetes > Actinomycetales > Dermatophilaceae > Fodinibacter. Next base: position 6,245 of record JBDSVV010000085.1, read on the forward strand.
GCCCGAAGGGTGCGCAGGCGCCGGCCGACCCGGTGACCGGACCAGAGCAGCCGCAGCGCCATCCCCCCGCTCGTCACGATGGCGAGAGTGAGGAGGAACAGGTTGCGTGAGGGGTTGGTGTCGTGAGAGAAGGTCGCGAAGGCCGCCGGCGCGGCAGCGAGGGACGCCACGATCGCGCCGAGCGTGACCGCTTGCCACGCCACGAGCGCCGCCCGGGGCGCCCGCCGGAAGCATGGCTGGCGCGCCATGAGGCGCGGCGCCACACCGGCGAGCACGGCCGCCAGGGCCACCAGCGAGAGCGGGATCACCCGCACCATGGTGGCACCAGCCGGGGCGCCCGTGGGAACGGATGAGGTCAGGGGCGCCGGCGCACACCCCGTCGACTCAAGGTGTCGGCTCCACCTGCCGCTCTGGCCTCGACCACAGCCAGGGCCGCCTTCAGGTCATCGATCTCGCCACTGCTGGCACCGTCGAGGAAGTGGAGCAGCGCGGCCCGCCGGTCTGAGACGTCCATGTCCACCAGGGTGCGCCGCATCGTGGTGGCAGTCATCGCCTCCCTGGTGTCGGCGGGCAGGTAGCGCCAGGCCCGCCCATCACGCTCGCGGGTCACGAGCTCCTTCTTGGCGAGACGGTCCAGCACCGTCATGACTGTGGTGTACGCGATCTCACGCTCACCGTCGAACTTCTCGAGAACGTCGCGGACAGAGGCACCGGCGTATGCCGTTCCCCCCGCCTTCGCCGCTGCCCAGAGGTGGTCCATCACCGCGCGCTCGAGGTCTCCGAGTCGGGGGGCGGATGTCGAATGAGGCATGGCTACTCCTTCGCCTGCTGTGAGGAACTGCGGTGGTGGGCGCCGATGTCGTGGACCTCGTCGAAACAGGACGTAGTACAAACTACAGTGCGTCGTAGCAAGAGGAAAAGGGGGTCACCGAATGCCGGTGTGGAGCCTCCCCACGCGGTCGGAGGAGGGGCGAAACTTCCGGAAGTGCCTCAGGCGTCCGGATAACCGTTCGGGTTCTGACTCTGCCAGCGCCAGGTGTCGACGCACATGTCGTCCACGGTGCGGGTGGCGCGCCAGCCCAGCTCGGCCTCGGCGCGCGCCGGATCGGCGTAGGACTCGGCGACGTCGCCTGGTCTCCGATCGACGATCTCGTAAGCGAGCTCGTGCCCGCAGGCCCGCTCGAAGGCGAGCAGCAGCTCCAACACCGAGGTGCCGTGGCCGGTGCCCAGGTTCCACGTGGACACGGCATCGTCGGTGATGCCCAGGCGGAGCAGCGCCGCGATGTGGCCGGCCGCGAGGTCCTCGACGTGGATGTAGTCACGCACGCCGGTGCCGTCGGGGGTAGGGTAGTCGCCCCCGAACACCGCGAGCTTCTCGCGGCGGCCCACCGCGACCTGCGAGATGTAGGGCATCAGGTTGTTGGGGATGTCGCTGGGGTCCTCACCGATGGTGCCCGACGCGTGCGCGCCAACCGGGTTGAAGTAGCGCAACAGCGCGATCCGCCAGGTCGGGTCGGAGGCGGCGACGTCGCGCAGCACCTGCTCCTGCATGACCTTGGTCCAGCCGTAAGGGTTGGTGGCCGAGGTGGGGAGGTCCTCGGCCATCGGCACCGCGGCACCCGCGCCGTAGACGGTGGCAGAGGAGGAGAAGACGAGGGTCGAGACCCCGTGGCGGCGCATCGCGCGGACCAGGGAGAACGTGGAGCCGAGGTTGTTCTCGTAGTACTCCAACGGTTTGGCGACGCTCTCGCCGACCGCCTTGAAGCCGGCGAAGTGGATGACGGCGTCGAACGGCTCGTTCGCGAACAGGTGCTCGGTCTTGTCGTGGTCGGTGAGGTCGAAGGACCGCACGTCGACCGACTGGCCGGTGAGCGCCTCGAGGCGACCGACGACCGACGGCTTGGCGTTCGCGAAGGAGTCGACGACGACGACGTCGTGGCCGGAGGCGATGAGCTGGACGACGGTGTGGGAGCCGATGTAACCGGCTCCGCCAGAAACGAGGACGCGCATGTCGTGAGGCCTCAGTCGTCCTTGAGGATGAGGTTGAGCGGCCACGACACCACGGTGATGATGAGCGCCGCCCAGATCGCGCTCCAGAAGAAGTGGTCGATGCCGAACGAGAGCCCGAGCCAGTTGCTCACCCACTCCGTGACCTGGAGCATGAGCGCGTTGAGCACGAAGATGAACAGCCCCAGCGTCACCACGATGAAGGGCAGCGAGAACAACAGGGCGATCGGGCGCACCACGGCGTTGACCAGCCCGAAGACGAGCGCGACCAGGAGGATCGTCACGAGCTTCTCGGGCCAGGACGACTGCTCCTCGGCAAGGTCGACACCCTTGACGACGAAGGCGGCGATCCACAGGGCGATGCCGCCGACGAGGATCCGGATGGCGAAGTTCTTCACGGCCGCATTCTGTCACGCAGGGCTCGCGCGCACCCGGCATCGCGTGCCGGCCGGCCCAGGCGGCCCCAGCCCTACAGTGGGATGCATGACCGACGAGCGAGAGCCGCCCACCACGCCGCAGACCCCGGTCCGACTGCGGGCCGCACTCGGCGCCCTGCCCACCTACGCCCCCGGACGCCCGGCAGCGACGCGACCGGGCGTCACGGCATACAAGATCAGCAGCAACGAGAACCCCTACCCGCCGCTGCCGAGCGTGCTCGACGCCGTGCGTGAGGCCGCAGGTGCGATCAACCGCTACCCCGACATGGCGGTCATCGCGCTCACCGCGGCCATCGCCGAGCGGGTCGGCGTGCCGGCTGCCCGCATCGCGACAGGGCCCGGCAGTGTCGGTGTGCTCGGGCAGCTCATCGCAGCCACCTGCGGCGAGGGTGACGAGGTGGTCTTCGCGTGGCGCTCGTTCGAGGCCTATCCGATCTTGGTGACGCTGTCAGGTGCGACCCCCGTGCAGGTGCCCCTGACAGCCGGAGATCGCCACGACCTCGACGCCATGGCCGAGGCGATCACGGCGCGCACCCGGCTCGTCCTCGTGTGCACCCCCAACAACCCGACGGGGACGACGGTGGGGGCCGCGGAGCTCGACGCCTTCCTCGACCGCGTCCCGGACGACGTGCTCGTCGTCATCGACGAGGCCTACCTCGAGTTCGTCACTGCCCCGGACGCACCAGACGCGCTCGCCATCCACGACGCGCGCGCCAACGTTGCGGTGTTGCGCACCTTCTCCAAGGCCTACGGACTGGCCGGGCTGCGGGTCGGGTATGCCGTGGCGCACGAGCCCGTGGCCGCCGCACTGCGCAAGGCGGCGATCCCCTTCGGGGTGAACTCGCTCGCCCAGGTGGCGGCGATCGCGTCGCTCCAGGCCTCTGACGAGCTCGAGGTGCGTGTCAAGGAGCTGGTCGCCGAGCGCGAGCGCGTGGTCGACGCGCTGCGCGAACAGGGTTGGCAGCTCTCCGACGCCCAGGCCAACTTCGTCTGGTTCGGGCTCGGTGAGCAGACAGCGGCGTTCGCAGCAGCCTGCGAGGAGGCGGGGCTGACGGTGCGGCCCTACGGCACCGACGGCGCCAGGGCGACCATCGCCGAGCGCGAGGCCAACGACCGTCTCATCGAGGTCGCCGGGGCGTTCCTCTCGTCCTGCGAGGGCTGAGCGGAAGTGGTCTGCGGGCCGGCGTCGCCGATGCGCTGCTGCAGCTGGGTGCCGACCTCGACTGGGTCGGCTGGGGCGACCTGACACCACTCGAGGCGCCGTCCGACAGACGCGGAAGCGGAGCCCGCGCGGGGGGGCCGGGCCGC
>JBDSVV010000086.1:0-2582 GCA_039927035.1 Ornithinibacter sp.
AGTGCGAAGGGGTTGCGCGCCGACACCTGGAAGCGGCGGCCCCACTCCTCGCGCACGGCCGCGTTGTCGGGCAGCAGACCATCCAGCCATGCCGAGACGACGCGGTTGCCGTGACGCCGCCCGGACAGCGGCATCGACAGCGACAGCGGGGTCGGGCTGCGCCCAGAGGTGTAGCCGACGTCGTAGGCGAAGCTCAGTGCGCCACCGGTCGCCTGCTCCACCCTGCCGGCCAGCACGCCGTCGAGGAAGACGTTCATCTCGGTCATGACGATTCGCCGGCGAACATGTCAGCAAAGGGGTCCTCGCTCAACGAGCTGGGCTCGGGCGAGGGCCCCAGCTTGACGGCCAGGCCGAGCGCGGCGAGCACGTCGAGCACCTTGCGGAGCTCGGCGCCGGGGTTCGATCCGGTCTCGAGCCGAGACACCCACTGTCGCGGGACGCCAGCGCGGTCAGCCAGAACTTGCTGGCTCAGCCCGCCCTCTTGCCGGGCAGCGCGGACGGCGGCTCCCAGGTCGCGCACGGTGGTGAGCATGAAGCCTCCCCTCAGCTGCTGTCTGGAACGCGTGACGTTTGCGGTTGTCACGCTACCATGACATAAGTATTTGTCACGATAATCAGACAGGTCCGGGTGTCACGCCAGCCAGACAGAAGCGATGGGTCGGCATGCCAGGGTGACTACGAGCGAGGGGGCGCGTTCCTTCGTGGCACCCCCAGCTGTCGATCAACGAAGGGAGCCACTGGAGGAGGAGAGGCGGCGGAGACCGAACCACCTCCGCCATGCGAGGAGCCGCCTTGCAGTGGCTCCGCCATTGCCAAGATTGCGTCGGCTGTGCCCCGGATTCGTACCCCAGAAGAGTACTGCAGTGGGGTACGAAATGGGCGTGATGGGGTACCCCACAACGCCCCTCAACGTGCTCAATCGCCCTCTCGCGGAACCCCCTCGGGGATCTTGCAAAGCAGGGGGTCACTGGTTATGGTCCGCTTGGCTCCACCGCAGGTCAAGGGCTCTCTGGTATGCCCTGCAACAGGACGCTGGACGCGGTGAGTCGCTCGGACGAGGACCGTACCGGTACAGCCGTCGGTCCGACAGAGCATCCGGTGTCGGGCTTGCGCGCGAGGCGCGAAGAACGCTTTCGCCGGGAATCAAGGCGTTGCCGGCGGCGCCGAGCGGCGCGACGGAACCTGTGAACTTCTTTCCTGCAACTCAGTCAGGTCCTGCAGTGAAAGGGGGGCGAACTAGCGACGTGCGTGGGGCAGCCGCGGGACGTGCAGGTGCCTCTGGCGGGCGACCGCAGCTGCCAGCCTGTGCGCCTCCTTCTTGAGCGATGGGGGTGCCGTGTCGGCCGCTTGCGCTATTGCGTCGGGCAGCCGGGTGCGCAGCGACTCAACCCGATCGAGTGCGAGCTCGGGGATGCAGTTCCAACGCGGTCGCGACATCGACCCAGTCCTCGACCGACACGTCGCGGACCTGCCATGCCCTGCCAACCTTCATGGAGCTGCGCATGGCTTCGCCCGGCTTCAGGTACGGCGCGTAGCTGGCCGCGTCGTACAGCGGCGCCAAGGCGACCCGAGGGCCCCGCAGCAGCAGGCTGTAGCTTTTCGACAAGCACGCGAGCATCCGGGTGCTCGGGGAGGTGTGCGTAGACGGGCATCCGAGCGCCCTCGACGAACAGGTCAGCAACGAGGACGGGAGTGACCGCGCTCTCAGCGACCGCGCTCATCACGCCTGGTCCCTCGTCGTCAACCGGGTTGGGCATCGACGTACCTCGATAGGTCCGACAGGTCACGAGTCCTCCTCGAAGATCGTCGGAACATGCGCCAAGGGGGTCTGCTGAAGCTACCTCCCCGACCCGACATCCCCTCGGCCCGTCACCGGGCCACGTCCTGGTGGGCAGGTGGCGCTATGACGCGGTTCGTACACCGCCACGGGCGGTCGATTCACCGGTGCTGGACCGCTGATGATTGGTTGAGCGACGCGTGTTCACTTGAACACGGCTGACCTTCGTCATCGTTGATCAAGTGGCGCGGTGTCCGCGATTCGGGCGCGTGGGCGTCCAACCAGGGCGGGTGAGTCGGTCGGGTTCGCCCAGATTGTGGTCTCTAGGAACTGCTTTAAGTGTTGCGCGGCTTCACGAGTGGCGAAGTCCAGCTCGATGAGCACGTAGTGCGGATCGTCGATCGGTTGCATGATCCGCTCGTGAAGGACTCCGCCCTCCGCCCGGCGTCCCGCAAAGCGGGTGAACGCGTCGTTCCAGGTGTCGAAGTCGCTGATGGAGTGTTCGATGAGCAGTGTGGGCATGGTCCCTCCAAGACTGGGATGCGCTGGCACTTCGCCACGCTAGGTGCGAGCGGAGGTGCAGCGACATCCCAGCTATCTGGGATGCCGGTCCCGCGTATGTTCGGAGGGTGACAGTTCGGGTCCCGGCCGCTCGCGTCGTCGCGGCCGTGGAGAACATCGCGTCGGCGGGCGTCGACGAGCGAGACTTTCGGCGTCAGGTTCTGGATGTTCTGCGGCGTTTCGTGCCCTTTGGCTCCTACGCCTTTGTGCTGACCGACCCAACTACCACCGTTGGGTGCTCCCC
>JBDSVV010000087.1:0-4084 GCA_039927035.1 Ornithinibacter sp.
CGAAGCCCATCCCGACGATGCCGGAGGCCTGGATGCCGATGTTGCTCCCGTGCAGCAGGAGGTACTCCCCGCCGAGGATGAAGACCAGGAGCATGAGGTGCCCGGCGAGCATGTTGCCGAAGAGTCGCAGGGCGAGGGTGAGCGGGCGGATGACGAAGTAGGTCAGCAGCTCGATGACGAACATGATCGGCTTGAGCCAACCGGGGAGCCCGGGCGGCACGAGTGACTTCAGGTAGCCGACGAACCCGTGCTTCCGCTTCACCGCCACCGCGTGGTACACGACGTAGACGATGAGGGTCAGCACGATGGGGAACGCGATGCGGCTCATCGTCGGGAACTGCACGAAGGGCACCACGCCGGCGATGTTGTTGAACAGGATCATCGTGAAGAGGGTGAGGAGCAACGGCACGAACGGCCGGAAGTCCTTGGCCCCGATGATGTCGCGGGCGATGGTGTTGCGCACGAATCCGTAGGCCTGCTCGGCGTACCACTGCCGCTTGGTGGGAACCAGGGAAAGCTTTCCGGCGACGGTGACGAAGAAGAGGCCGATGATGACGACCGACGCCATCATGACGAACGAGGGGCGGGTGAAGGTCCAGTTGCTCGTGTCGCTGCCGAAGATCGGCCACCAGAAGTCGGCGATGCTCGGGGCCTGGAAGCCCTCGTCGCCGCCGGCGGCGACGATCGCGCCCTGGAGCACGTCCACGGAAACCATGCTGGGGCTCACAGCCTTTCCTCAGGGGTGACGCAGGCGCCAGCGAAGGGCACCCGGGGGAACGCGACGTACGCTACCCGACACTCGATGGTGTTCGCGACGCCGGACCAGTGGCCAAACACCCCATTCACGACTGCCCCTCCGACGTGGCCACAGGCTGGTCGTAGACCGGCATCCGGCTGTGTCGCAGGGACCGGAACGCGAACACCTGCCAGACCAGCGTCACGACGAGCACGACCACGCCGAGCGCCATCCCGTCGACCCACGACGCGTCCTTGAACGCGATGATGACGAGCAGCAGACCGATGACCTGGCCGAGGTAGACCGTCATGGCGACGGCGAAGAATGCGTGCGGGCTGGCGTCGCGCACGAGCCGGCTCAGCAGGAACATCCCGGAGGCGAAGAAGGCGATGGCCACGGCCAGCCCCAGGACTGCCCCCGCGAGGGCGTCACCACCGCGCCACGCGACCACTGCAACGACCGCCATGGCACCCGCGACGGAGGAGGGCACCAGCGCCCCCCGCAGCATCTCGGCGAACGGTGCGCCGGCGTGCGCCGGGGATGGCGGGGCGGGGTCGGTCATCGGCGATCGGCCTCTTCAGGTGGGGGCGGAAGGGTCTCCAGAACTGCTTGTGAAAGTTATCACAAGCCCTGCCGGGTGAGCAATGCCGCAGGTCAGACCCGCCGCGCGAGGACCACCCAGACGGTTCGCGCGATGATCTCGAGATCGAGCACGGGAGACCAGTTGACGAGGTACTGGAGGTCGTAGCCGAGCTTGTACTCCGCATCGGTGTGGTATCTGCCGTGGATCTGGGCCAACCCGGTCAGCCCAGGGGGAACCTCGTGACGTCTGGAGTATCCCGCGATCTCGTTCTCGAAGCCTGCGGTGAGCTCCGGCCGCTCGGGGCGGGGGCCCACGATCGACATCTCGCCGGTGAGGATGTGCAGGATCTGTGGCAGCTCGTCGGCACGGGTCGCCCGCACCCACCGGCAGGCCGGAATCACCCGGGGGTCCGCCTTCGTGGCGAGCTGGGCACCACCCTCGCCTTCGGCATCGACGGCCATCGAGCGGAACTTGCGCATCTCGAAGGTCTCCCCACCCGCCCCCACCCGGGTCTGGTGGTAGAGCAGCGGACGACCTGCCACAACGAGCTGGTAGAGCGAGACGAGGCCGAGGAGGGTGGCCCAGACCGGAAGAGTGACGAGAAGGAGGATGAGGTCGAGCATCCGCTTGAAGTGCCGTTGGGACGCCGGCATGGTCTGGTGCAGCAGGAGCACGAAGGGAAGCCCGCCCACCTCACGCAGGCGGTCCAAGCCGTAGAGCGTCTCGCGTCCCGTGACGCGCAACAGAGTCGTGACGCCGGCCTGGTCGAGCCGCCCGATGGTGCGGGGGTACCACTCCTCGAGCCATGCCCCGGTGACGAGCAGGACATCGGTGGCCCCCGTCTCCTGCGCCCGGCCGACCACGGCCATCGGGTCACCGACCTCGGCCACGACGACGAGCTCGGTGGCATTGGACTGCAGGTGCCTGCGCGCGAGCTCGAGGTCGACCTCCTCCCCGGCGAGCACCACCCTCGGAGGCCCCTCCCTCCGGGTGCGCAGGAGGTGGACGATGCCACGGTTGATGGCAACCGCGATGCCCGCCAGGACGATGACGAAGAGCAGGTTGGGGATCGGGAACGGCAGGGCCCGCTGGGTGATCGAGCCGCGCTGCTTGACCAGCCCGGTGAGAGCGAGGTTCAGCAGCGCGACGAAGCTCCCGGCCGCGAGGGAGAGTCGGGCTGCCTTGGGCAGCACCGCTGCCCCGCCCAGACGGGGTTCGCGCTCGTAGAGCCCACCGAAGTAGAAGCTCGCGAGGAAGATCAGTGTGGAGACGACGAACGAGACCGCATAGGCGCCGATCGCATACGTCGGCCACGACTCGGGGCTCCCGAAGCGCCACACCATGCTGCCGACCGCGAGGAACAGCACGGCCAACCCGTCGAGGAGCATCACCAGACGAAAGCCCCGCCGATTGAGGCGGCGCAGGTAGGGCGTCAGGCCGCCGCCAGCGGGTCTCGGCTCACTCACGGGCGCCGGTTCAGCTGATCGGGGACGGCCGGGGGTATGCCGGGAAGCGGGCCACGAGCTCGCTCACCTGGGCCCGGACCTCGAGCGAGACGGCATGCTCCGGATCGGCGTCGCCGTCCACGACGGCGCGGGCGATGAGCGCACCGATCGTGCGCATCTCGTCCTCGCCCATGCCCTGGGTCGTGACGCACGGGGTCCCCACCCGGATGCCGGACGCGATGCTGGCCTTCTGCGGGTCGAAGGGGATGGTGTTCTTGTTCAAGGTGATGCCCGCTGCATCCGAACGCGCCTCGGCGTCGGCTCCGGTCACCCCCACTCCCTGCAGGTCGTGCAGCGAGAGGTGCGTGTCGGTGCCACCTGTCGTCGGGCGGATGCCGTGCTCCCCCAGCGTCTGCGCCAGGACCTTGGCGTTGGCGATGACCTGCCGCGTGTAGGCGGCATACTCCGGAGTCGCACACTCCTTGAAGTTCACGGCATTCGCCGCGATCGTGTGCATCTGCGGTCCACCCTGCATCATCGGGAAGACGGCCTTGTCGATGGCCGCAGCGTGCTCGGCGCGGCAGACGATGGCACCCGAGCGCGGGCCGCGCAGCACCTTGTGGGTCGTGAAGGAGACGACGTCCGCGAAGGGCACGGGGCTGGGGATCGCCTTTCCGGCCACGAGACCGATGAAGTGCGCCGCATCGACCCAGAGGATCGCGCCGACCTCGTCGGAGATCGCGCGGAAGCGCTCGAAGTCGATGAGCCGGGGGATGGCCGATCCGCCGGCGCAGATGATCTTGGGGTGGTGTTCACGGGCGAGGGCCTCGACCTGGTCGTAGTCGATGTCCTCGCTCTCCTTGTCGACGCCGTAGTGCACCGCGTCGAACCACTTGCCGCTGAAGGAGACCTTCGAGCCATGGGTGAGGTGCCCGCCGTGCGGCAGGCTCATCGCGAGGAACTTCTCGCCCGGCTTGAGGAACGCGCCGTAGACGGCCTGGTTCGCGCTCGCCCCCGAGTGCGGCTGCACGTTGGCGTGGTCGGCGTCGAAGAGGTCGGTGCACCGCTGGATCGCGAGCGACTCAGCCTTGTCGACCTCGCTGCACCCGCCGTAGTAACGCCGCCCGGGATAGCCCTCGGCATACTTGTTCGACAGGGTCGAGCCCAAGGCGGTGAGCACCTCGGGGCTGGACAGGTTCTCGCTCGCGATGAGCTGCAGACCTCCGCGCAGTCGCTCCAGCTCGGAGAGGAGGATGCCGGCGATGTCGGGGTCGAAGGCCTCGAGAGCGTCGAAGTCGGATCCGTAGAACGTGTCGCTCA
>JBDSVV010000088.1:0-3322 GCA_039927035.1 Ornithinibacter sp.
GTCGCGACGGTCAGGTCATCGACCGCTTCGCCCCCAACACCGAGCCCAAGGCCATCGGCGACGACATCCGCGCGGCACTGGCCGCCGGCGCGCCCGAGGTCGGGGGCGCGCCCAGCGCATGAGCCCCTGGCTCGTCCTCGTCCCGATCGGGGTGCTCCTCGGCTTCCTCACCTTCCTCTGGCACCGGCTGGCGGTGGCCCCGGGATGGGGTCGCCGCTCGGTGCCGTATGCCGTGGGGCTGGTGCTGCTCGCCCTCACCGCGATGCTGCTGGCGGGATTCGACCTGTGGGGGGGCCGCCTCTCCCCTGCCCTCATGCGGCCAGGGGTGTGGGTCGGGCAGGCGTTCCTCGCGTCGTGGCTCTACCTCTTCCTCGGGCTCGTCCCGGTCTGGCTCACCTGTGTGCTGATCTGGCTGGTCCGGTGGCGCCACGACCATGGGCGGGTCGCCCGGAGGGCGCTGAACCGGGTGGCCTCGCCGCTCGTGGCGGTCGCGGCGGTCGGTGTCACGGCATACGGAGCTGTGGAGGCGGCCCACCCGTCGGTGAGCCAGTTCGAGGTGACCTCGGCGAGTCTGCCCGCGGAGTTCGACGGCACGCGCGTCGCCCTCGTGACCGACATCCACGCGGGAGCCGTGCGCAGCGCCGGGTTCACCCGCGGCGTGGTCGAGCTGGTCAACGCGCAGGACCCCGACCTCGTGCTCATCGCCGGTGACCTCGTCGACGGCACCGCGGCCCGCTACGCGCCAGAGATCGCCCCGCTCGCCGGGCTGCGCGCACCGCTCGGGGTCTTTGCAACGATCGGCAACCACGAGGTCTACCGCGACACGGCGAACTGGGTGCGCACCTTCGAGGGGCTCGGCCTGAGCGTGCTGCGCAACACCTCGATACCGCTGGAGCGTGGTGGGGCCACGATCACCCTCGCCGGGGTCAACGACCTCGAGGGTGACGGCGACTTCGCCCCCGACACAGCGGCCGCGCTCGCCGGGGTCGACCCGGACGCGTTCACCCTCCTGATGGCCCACCAGCCCCTGCAGGCCGTCTCGCTCGACGGCCGGGGCGTCGACCTCCAGGTCTCCGGGCACACCCACGGTGGGCAGATGTGGCCGCTGGAGCACCTCGTGACCCTGCAGCAGCCGATGCTCGAGGGCCTGGCGCGGATCGGTGACGTGAGCGTGGTGACCTCGCGCGGGATCGGGGCGTGGGGCCCGGCGATCCGGGTGGCAGCACCCCCGGAGGTGCCCATCATCACGTTGAGGCGGTCGTGAGCGACTCGGGGCTAGTCGTCGGCCGGGACGGACTCGTCGTCGGCGGGGACGGACTGGCGCGCCCTGTATGGGCCTCGGTCGACCCGATGCTGCGCGCCTACTACGACTCTGAGTGGGGCATGCCGGTGCGCGACGAGCGCGGGCTCTTCGAGCGCCTGTCCCTCGAGGCCTTCCAGTCCGGGCTCTCCTGGGCGACGATCCTGCGCAAGCGCCCGGCGTTCCGGGAGGCCTTCGCGGGCTTCGACCCCGAGGTCGTCGCGGGTTTCGGCGAGGGAGAGGTCGAGCGGCTCATGGGTGATGCAGGGATCGTGCGCAACCGCGCCAAGGTGTTGGCCACGATCACCAACGCCCGAGCCACGCTGGGGCTGCGTGCGCACGACGAAGGCGATCTCGCGGCATTCGTCTGGTCCTTCCAGCCCGCCGACACCCCCCGGCCGCGAGCGATGGCGGAGCTGGCAACGACCTCTCCGGAGTCGCTCGCGCTCTCGAAGGCGCTCAAGCGCAAGGGCTTCGTCTTCGTGGGCCCGACGACGATGCACGCGCTCATGGAGGCCGTCGGCATCATCGACGCCCACCTGCTCGGCTCGCACCGGCGCGCCACCAGCGGGGTCTGGCCGAGATGACCTCAGGGCATCGCCGACGTCCTGCGACGGTACGCGGGGCCATCGCCCAGGGACGTCCCGAACTGCGGGGAAGGGTAGCCACGCGGTGCGGTCGGACCCCCACCGCTGGACCCATAGGCCGCGACGAGGTCAGAGTTGTCCCAAGCGGTCGGAACCGTCGTCGTGGACCCTGGGTTGAGAGCCGCGTAGATGACCCACGCCGCACGAACCACGTCAGGGTCAGAAGGACTACCCGGGGGGGCCACCCCGTCCCGGAGAACCTCGAGCACGGACACCCAGACATAGCGCATGAGGACCCCGAGGAGGACGGCGACGGCCCCAAACAGAACGAACGGTTTGGCCATGCCCATCCCGATGTCCGACTCCACGTTGTTCAACATCTGTGCGATCGTCACGGCGTTGAGTGCGGTGGCAAGGACTGAGAGGGCGATCGCCACGGTGAATCCTCCCACCGTCGGAACCTTGGTCTGGTCGCCGAACACGCGTAAGGCAGCGTTGGCTATAGCGACGAGAAGCACCGCGAGCGCTGCAGTGATCGCGATCGTGGAGGTCACCGATGCGGGCGTCTTCGTCATGACGGCATCCAAGACGTTGGTCGTCGACAGGAAGGTGACCAGTCCGGCGATGCCCAGGTTGGCGTTGGCCAGCCACGAGTCCGAGAACTTCCAACTCGCATCAAGATGAACCAATGGGGTAGACCAGACGACCGCTACATCGGCCGGGGGCTTCGGCAGCTTCTTGGGGTCCGGAACAAAATTGGTGGCGACCTTGGCGGCTTCAATTCGATCGAGCAGTGCCGTATGAGCTGCCAGTCGTTGTCCCTTTACTTCGGGCTCATTCATCGACGCCACGAACTGCCGTCGGCGGAAAGCCACCATGCCCATCGTCACGACAGCCAGGACCAGACCCACGAGACCACCGGTTATCACCACCGAGAAGGCGATCGATTCGTCTTCAGGGGGCTTGATGTTCAGGACTGGTACGGACCCCGCCGCCCCGTCGAGATCCACCTGCACGGTCGCGTCGCTGGGGCAGCCGGGCTCAAGGGTCAGCGTGACGGTCATGGACTGCCGCGGGGCCACATGGTCGGGGTCGGGTGAGACCACGCATGGATCACCCCCCACGACGACGGGGCGAAGGCCCGCGTCCGTGGATCCGACATTGATAAGCGTGACGTCCGCGGTGGTTTTCCCGTCTTTGCTGGTGGCCGTGACCGTCGTGCCACCGACCACGAGGTCATCGGCTCGTGCGCTGGCGCCCCAGCCACCCGCGATCACCACGACGAGCACCGCGAGCGTGCGCGCTGAACCGGTCATCTTCTGATGGTGCTCCCCGGGGGCAGGGTCTGTCCGGGGAACGGCAAAACGACGAGAGCCGACCCGGAGGCCGGCTCTCGTCGATCGGTGGAGCTGAGGGGATTCGAACCCCTGACCCC